>JAEZHS010000748.1 GCA_023436825.1 Pseudomonadota bacterium
CAGCACGGCGCCCAACGCCACGGTGAGCGAGGTCTGGCTGCCGTAGATCACCCGGCTCAGTGTATCGCGGCCGACCTGATCGGTGCCGAACCAGTGCTTCTCGGAGGGCGGCTTCTGCATGGCGCGGAAGTCGGCCTTGAGCGGCGGATAGGGTGCGATGACGGGTGCGGCGATCGCCATGGCCACGATCAGCGCCGCGACGATGCCCCAGAAAGCTGACAGTGGTGCGCGCCGGAACAAGGTGCGCAGGCCGCGGCCCAGCAGGCGCAGCCGAGATGGCGGCGGGGCGATGGTTTGGGTGATGGCGGTCATTGCAGGCGAATCCTCGGATCGATGAAGGCGATGGCGAGATCGACCAGGATGTTCAGCGCCACGAACACCACCGAGTAGATGAATACCAGGTTCTGCATGACGAAGACGTCGCGCTCGCTCACCGCTTGGAACATCGAGTAGCCGAGCCCCGGCACGCCGAAGGCGCGTTCGACCGGGATCGAGCCCGCCAGCACGAGGCCGAGCAGCACGCCCGACAGCGTGATCACCGGCAGGAGCGCGTTGGGCAGCGCATGCAGCGCAATCACCAGTCGCCGGTTCAGGCCCTTGGCCCGCGCCGTGCGCACGTAATCCTCGCGGATCACTTCGAGAAGGCTCGAGCGGCCCATGCGGGCGATGTAGGCGGCCTGGCCCAGCCCCAGCACGATCGCCGGGCCGATCACGATCTGCAGGTTGGCCAGCGGATCGGTGAAGAAGCCCACGCCCGCCAAGGGCGCGCGATAGCCGAACCAGAACAGGAGCGCGAGCACGATCAGCATGCCGACCCAGAAGCCGGGCACGGCGATGAACAGGATGCTGATGAAGCGGGCGACACTGTCGGCCACGGTGTTGGGCTTGAGCGCGCTGATGATCGCCACCGGAATGCCGACCAGCCACGACAGGATCACCGAGAGCAGCGCGATCTGGGCCGTGAGCGGCCCGCGCCGCGCGACCATCTCGGCGACGCTTTCGGCGCGGAAGAACGAGCGGCCGAAGTTGCCGGCGATGATGTCCTTGATCCAGGCAAGGTACTGGACCCACAGCGGATCACTCAGCCCCAGCTCGCGCATGTAGCCCGCGCGTTCCTGCTCGCTGAGCTTGGTGAAGCCGTCCGGACCGAAGATCGCAACCAGCGGATCGCCGGGCAGGATACGCATGACCACGAAGACCATGATCGACACACCGACCACGGTCAGCGCGCCGAATGCCAGTCTGCGCGCGATGTAACTGTACAAAGCGCCTCCCTACGTACCACTCGGCCTTGCTGGCCCGTTGTTGATGGCATCATAGGGCGGGTTCGGGCCCCGAGGCGACTCTTATGACGGCTGGCTGACGCCGCTTTCGCGGCATATCGAGGCCACCTCGGTGCGCTCGCGATCGGAGGCGGCGATGCCGACCACGACGAAGTCGGGACTGGCCGTCGTGCCCATCAGCACGCCGACATAGGGCTTCATGCCGACATAGGCGCCGTTGCCGTTGCGGCCGTCGACCTCGCCGCACACCGTGATCGTGCCGCGGCTGTTGCGGGCGCCGTTCATGATTCCGAAACGGGCCGAGGCCGGCGTCTTCATCCACTTGCTGACGCCCGCCACGACGGCTTCCTGCTGGCGGGCATCGAGGGTCACCTTGGTGCCGGCCTCGATCTGCGTTCCTGGCGGCGCCGGCGGCAGCTCGCTGTAGGGCGGCACAAGGAAGACCCGATTGTGGGCGACGTGCTGGCCAGCATCGGACACGCAGGCGCCGACGCAGGCGAACGCCATCGCGGAGATGATGGGCCGAACCGGGCTGCGCATGAACTCCCCTTTCAAACGCAGAGTGCGAACAGCCTAGTCCGCTCAGTGCAGGCCGTCGACCCTTGCCCTTTGCAATGGCACTGAATCGATGGCGCCGCCGCGGACGTCAAGGCATCGTTCCGGCCGGTCGCTTTTCGCCGGGTCGTACGCGGCGATCCTCGTCCTCGGGCTCGACCGTTCGGTCGGTCTCGCCGTCGCGGGGCGGCACGCGTTCGTCGGTTCCGGTGTCCCGTTCGATGTCGACGTTGCGCCGCTCGCGCGGCCGCCGGGTCGGGTCGTTCGGCATGGCTGTCCTCCTCGCGGAACAACGATCCGCGCGGTATCGCTGTTGCGACGGCAGGCCAGTGGTCTGTTATCGTCCGCTGAGACCTGTTGAAGGAGATGTCATGAACGCGCCGACCGCCAAACCCACCCTCAGCGCGCCGCAGCGTCTGCGCGCCCTGCTGGCCGAGCCCGGCCTGATCGTCATGCCGGCGGTCTATGACGGACTTTCCGCCAAGCTCACCGCCGCTGCGGGCTTCAAGACCGCGTTCCTGTCCGGCTCCTGCGTGGCGGCGAGCCGTCTCGGCGGTCCTGACCTCGACCTGCTGTCGTTCGGCGAGATGTTCGATTCTTTCCATATGGTGCACGGCGCGGCGCCCGAACTGCTCATCCTCGCCGACGGCGACCACGGCTACGGCAACGCCATGAACGTGCAGCGCACGGTGAGCGCCTATGGTCGCGCCGGTGCGGCGGCCGTGCTGATCGAGGACAAGATCACGCCGCGCGCGCTCACCGCCGCCGGCAAGCCCTGCCTGCCGCGGGCCGAAGCGCGCATGAAGATCCGCGCCGCCGTCGAGGCGGCCAAGGACTCGGGCATCCTGGTCCTGGCGCGCACCGACTGTCGGCCCACGCAAGGCATCGACGAGGCCGTGGCGCGCATTGAAATGTATGTCGAGGAAGGGGCCGACATCCTGTTCCTCGATTCGCCGGCTGACGATGCCGAGATCGGCCGCGCCATCGCCGCCGCCAAGGGCCGGCCGTCGTTCGTCGTGCTGTCGCCCGGTGCGCCGCGCGCCACGCCGTCGCAGAAGCAGGCCGAAGCTCTCGGCTTCAAGATCGGCACGTTCCCGACCGGCCTGCTGTCGCCTGCCACGGCCGGCATGAAAGCGGGCCTGGCGGCGCTCCGGGCCGGCGAATCGGAAGCCAAGAGCGCACTTCCACCGCCGGAGCTGCGCACCATCCTGGGCTACGGCGATTACGACGCCAAGGCCAAGCCGTTCATCGCCGGCTGATCGACGAGCGTCCTCCCCAGCTTTGCTGGGGAGGTGCCCTCGTTATACGAGGGCGGAGGGGTCATGAGCCGCAGCCCTCGTCGCTGTCTCAACCGCCCGAGCGGTTGGCCGGCTGTCGGCGTTCGTATTTGTAGTCGGGCATCGCCTTCAGCGAGTCCTTCGTCCAGTTCGTGGTGATCACGATGGACTTGCCGTCGCGCGACAGTTTGAGATCGCTCCACTTGAC
>JAEZHS010000620.1 GCA_023436825.1 Pseudomonadota bacterium
CTCATCGACCGCCAGCACCGCGTCGTGCTCGCGGCACTTGGCCAAAAGCTTCTGCAGGTAATCGATGCCGGCGATGGCGCCCTGCGGGTTGGCCGGCGAGCAGAGATAGACCACCGACATCCGCTTCCAGGTCGCCTCGTCGAGACCGAAGAAATCAGGCAGGAAGCCGTTGTCGGCATTGGCGTTGACCAGCAGCGGCTCGGCGCCGGACAGCACCGCGCCGCCGAGATAGGCCTGATAGAACGGATTGGGCAACGCCACGACCGGCTTGGCGCCCGCCTTCTGCTGCGGCGTCGCCACCGTCGAGATGATGTAGACGCCTTCCTTGCTGCCTGCGGTCGGGATCACATGCTGCGCCGGATCGAGCAGGCCCGCCGGCAGACGATAGCGCCGGCTCAGCCATTCGACGATGGCGAGGTTGAGGTCGGGCAGGCCCTGGTTGGGCGGATAGCGATTCCAGCCGTCGATCTCGTCGTTGACGATCTGGCGGGCGAAGGCCGGCATTGCGCCCTGCGGCTCGCCGACCGACATGTTGATCATCGACAGGTGCGCCGGCGGCGCGATCGGGGCAATGAGAGCGTTCAGCCGCGCGAACGGAAAATCTGTCAGCGTCTCCGTGAGGCGCGGATTGAACATTGAACCCATCCAATGGGCCCGCGAGGGCCGAAGCAAAGCAATGACGCCGGCGGGAGGGGGCCCGGCCGGATAAACTATTCCCGCATTCTATGAAACAAATTAGCCAATAACAACAAAGGAATAGCCCGGATTCTTCATACGCGCATCCACGGTCACGACGGTGCGCAGGCCTACTGAACCCTCTCGCCGTGCAGGGCGGTATCCAGCCCCTCGACCTCCTCGTCCCGGGTAGCCCTGAGCCCGACCATGGCGTCGACGATCTTCAGGATGATCCAGGTGACGACGCCGCAGAAGACGGCGACGGCCACCACGCCGTAGAGCTGGGTCACGACCTGGCCGCCATTGCCATCGACCAGGCCGACCGGCTGGCCCTTGTTCACGTCGTTGATCAGCCTCGTGGCGAACACGCCGGCCAAGATCGTGCCGACAATGCCGCCGACACCGTGCACGCCGAAAACGTCGAGCGAATCGTCGTAGCCTAGCCTGGTCTTCACCACGACCGACGCCCAGTAGCAGACCAGGCCGGCGGCGACGCCGATCACCATGGCGGCCCACGGCTCGACGTAGCCTGCGGCCGGCGTGATGGTGCCGAGGCCCGCCACGGCGCCCGACAGGATGCCCAGCACCGAGGGCTTGCCGCGGCTTGCCCATTCGACCGCCATCCAGACGAGGGCGGCGACCGCGGCCGAAATGTGGGTGTTGAGCATGGCCGAACCCGCGAGCTCGCCCGAGGCCAGCGCCGAGCCGGCATTGAAGCCGAACCAGCCGACCCACAGCAGCGACGTGCCGATCAGGGTCAGCACCAGATTGTGCGGCGCCATGTATTCGACGCCATAGCCCTGGCGCTTGCCGATCACCAGGCAGCAGACCAGGCCGGCGATGCCGGCATTGAGATGGACGACCAGGCCGCCCGCGAAGTCGAGTACCCCCGCGGCGCCGAGGAAGCCGCCGCCCCACACCCAGTGCGCCACCGGCACGTAGACGAACAGGAGCCACAGCGCCATGAACCACATCATGGCCGAGAACTTCATGCGCTCGGCGAAGGCGCCGGCGATGATGGCCGGCGTGATGACGGCGAAGGTCGCCTGGTACATCAGGAACACGTTCTCGGGCACTGTCTTGGCGAGCTCGTGCATGCTGCCATGCAGGCCAGCACCGAAGGCGCGCGACAGCGAGCCGATTACGCCGTTCAGGTCGCCGCCGTTGGTGAAGGCGAGCGAGTAGCCGACGATGAACCACAGCACCGTCACCAGGGCGGCGACGGCGAACGCCTGAACGGCCGTCGCCAGCACGTTCTTCTTGCGCACCATGCCGCAGTAGAACAGCGCCAGTCCCGGGATGTTCATCATCAGGACCAGGCAGGTGGCGACCAGCAGCCAGGCCGTGTCGCCGGTATCGATGGCTGGCTTGTCGGCGGCGGAGGCTGCGCCCGTGAACACCAAGCCGAACATCGGCGCGCACGCCAAGGGCGCGCCGAAGCGCAGTGCCGTCCTGATCATCTCTTCCCCCGTGTCGTCTTGTCTTGTTGTCTTGCTTGTCTGTCTTGAGGTTCTGAAATCGATCCTGATTAGGTTAGAGCGCGTTCGATCCCGTCTCGCCCGTGCGGATACGCAGGGCCTGCTCGACCGGCGTGATGAAGATCTTGCCGTCGCCGATCTTGCCGGTATGCGCGGCCTTCTGGATGGCTTCGATGGCGCGTTCGACCTGGGTGTCGTCGACCACGATCTCGATCTTCACCTTGGGCAGGAAGCTGACGAGATATTCGGCGCCGCGATAGATCTCGGTCTGGCCCTTCTGCCGGCCGAAGCCCTTCACTTCGCTCACCGTCAGGCCAGAAACGCCGACACCGGTCAGGGCGTCACGCACCTCGTCGAGCTTGAACGGCTTGATGATGGCGGACACCAGCTTCATGACCTCTCCTCTGGAATATGCATACAGACTGGCGTCTGGCAGGGAAGACGTCAAACGTGCCGGCGAAAAAATGGCCCGGCGAAAGGCTCGCCGGGCCCGAGGGACCGCCGCGACACGGATGCGGCGGGAGGAGGAACTAGAAACTTCCTCCCCACGCTCTGCGTGGGGAGGTGCCCGCGTAGCGGGCGGAGGGGTCATGAGCAGCGAGTGATGATGCTCATGACCCCTCCGTCGCCGTATAACGGCGACACCTCCCCAGCTTCGCTGGGGAGGAAGTGTGATCAGTGCACCGTCTCCCCGTGCAGGTTGATGTCGAGGCCTTCGATCTCCTCTTCGGTCGTCACGCGCAGGCCGATCAGGGCGTCGACGATCTTGAGGATGATGAAGGTGGCGACGGCGCACCAGGCGATGCAGACCAGCGAGCCCCAGAGCTGGGTCAGGACCTGGCCTGGGTTGCCGTCGATCAGGCCCTTCTTGCCCTCGCCGCCGATCGCCTCGACCGCGAACACGCCGGTCAGGATGGCGCCGGCGAAGCCGCCGATGCCGTGCACGCCGAAGGCGTCGAGCGAATCGTCGTAGCCCATCGCCTTCTTGAGCGCCGTGGCGCCCCAGAAGCAGACCAGGCCGGCGACGATGCCGATCACCAGCGCGCCCATCGGGTTGACGAAGCCCGAGGCCGGCGTGATCGCGACCAGGCCGGCCCCCGCTCCGGAGATGATGCCGAGGCCCGACGGCTTGCCGCGCGTCGCCCACTCCGCGAACATCCAGGAGAGCGCGGCGGCCGCCGTCGCGAACTGGGTGACGGCCATCGCCATCCCGGCATTGCCGCTGGCGCCGACCGCCGAACCGGCGTTGAAGCCGAACCAGCCGACCCACAGCAGCGAGGCGCCGATCACGGCATAGACGAGGTTGAACGGCGCCAGGTTCTCGGTGCCGAAGCCCTTCCGCTTGCCCATCACCAGGGCGCAGATCAGGCCGGCCACGCCGGCGTTGATATGAACCACGGTGCCGCCGGCGAAGTCGAGCACGCCCCAGTCACCCAGAAAGCCGCCGCCCCACACCCAGTGGGCGATCGGCGCGTAGACGATCAGCGACCACAGCGCCATGAACCACATCATGGCCGAGAACTTCATGCGCTCGGCGAAGGCGCCGGCGATCAGCGCCGGGGTGATGATGGCGAAGGTGAGCTGGAAGCAGAGGAACACGGTTTCCGGGATGGTCTTGGCGAGGTCGTGCACGCCGTCCAGCGTCAGGCCGCGAATAAAGACGCGGCTCAGGCCGCCGATGATGGTGCTGCCCGGCGTGAAGGCGAGGCTGTAACCCACGATCAGCCACAGCACGGAGATCAGGCAGGTGATGGCGAAGCTCTGCATCACCGTCGCCAGCACGTTCTTCTTGCGCACCATGCCGCCGTAGAACAGCGCCAGGCCGGGGATGGTCATCATCAGCACCAGCGCCGTCGAGGTCAGCATCCAGGCGGTGTCGCCGGTGTCGAGCTTGGGCTTCTCGTCGGCGGCGAGTGCCAGGGCAGGCAACAGCAGCGTGCCGGCCGCCCCAAGGCCGGTGAGCAGCGGATTGAGCTTGAACTTCATCGTACTTCCCTCGGATTGTTGATTGGCGGATCGATGAGCGACGGGAGGAGCGATCACAGCGCCTCAGTGCCGGACTCGCCGGTGCGGATGCGGATCGCCTGCTCGATGGACGTGACGAAAATCTTGCCGTCACCGATCTTGCCGGTGCCGGCGGCCTTGCGGATCGTCTCGACGGCGCGCTCGACCAGCGCGTCGTCGATCACCACCTCGATCTTGACCTTGGGCAGGAAGCTCACGGCGTACTCGGCGCCGCGGTAAATCTCGGTCTGGCCTTTCTGCCGGCCGAAGCCTTTCACTTCGCTGACGGTCAGGCCCTGGATGCCGAGCGACGTCAGCGCGTCGCGGACGTCGTCGAGCTTGAACGGCTTGAAGATGGCCATGATCATTTTCATTCGGTCGCCCTCCAACAGGCGGAACACCCGCCCCCAAATTTCACAGCAATGGAGAGCAAGTCTCGTGCCAGCGCACTTTCTGGGCCATTTCAAAGGGTTGGCACCCTGATTGCACAAGCAATGGCAGAACCAACAATCGTGCTTTTGGGGGTGGTCGTGTTGCTTAAGAAAAATGCCATACTCGCCTTTGGGTTGTTCACAATCTGGTCAGCTGGACTAGCGAGCGCTCAGACGCCCGCCGCCACGACCGAGATCCAAGGCAAAGGTCAAATCCAGGGGCAATCCCAGGCGCAGGCGCCGGCACAGCCCACGCCCGGCCAGGGTCCGGCGCAGACGACTGAAGCGCCTCCCGAGAAAGAAGTCTGGAAGGCGCCGTTCGGTGGCTCGTGGACCGCGACCTTCGCCTTTGCCACCGA
>JAEZHS010000047.1 GCA_023436825.1 Pseudomonadota bacterium
TGGTGAGCCCGGTAGGGATCGAACCTACGACCACCTGATTAAAAGTCAGATGCTCTACCGCTGAGCTACGGGCTCGCTCCGGCCTGGCGCGGAGGGCCGAAGCCCCGCGCGGCGCCCGTATAAGATGCGCGGGGCGTCCGGTCAACGCGGCGGCCAGGCCAATGGCCAAGCCAACGGGGACCCCCGAGGCCTGGCCGGTCAGCCCTTCTCGAACTTGTCCTTCAGCCGCTGGAAGACCTTCTTGGACACGAACTGAGAGGTGTCGCCGCCCAGCCGGGCGATGTCCTTGACCAGCGAGGAGGCGATGAACTGATGCCGGTCGGAGGCCATCAGGAAGATGGTCTCGATATTGGGCTCCATGCGGGCGTTCATGTTGGCCATCTGGATCTCGTACTCGAAGTCCGAGACCGCGCGCAGGCCGCGGATGATGACCGAGGCGCCGACCTCGCGGGCGAAATGGATCAGCAGACCGTCGAACGGTGCGATCTGGATGCGCGCCTTGTCGGCCGCCGAGAAATCCTCGATGTCGTCCTTGATGATGTCGATGCGTTCCTGCAGCGAGAACAGCGGTCCCTTGCCGATGTTGGTCGCCGGCCCGATCACCAGCCGGTCGACCAGCCTGAGCGATCGACGCACCACTTCCATATGCCCGCTGGTGATAGGATCGAACGTGCCCGGATACACGCCGACGCGGTCTGACGCCATGCCTGCCCCCAACTTCCCCATGACTGGTACGCCTCAAGCGGCGGCGAAGTCTTAGCGACACGGGAGATCCTTATCCACCGTTTGTTTCGGCGTGGCCGTCGCCGTTGCCATTGGCATCGTCCTCGCCCATGCGCACCGCGGACACCACGCGCTCGCCGTCGCTGACATTGACGATGCGTACGCCGCGCGTGCCTCGGCCCGCAATGCGGATTCCATCCACCGGACAGCGGATCAGCGTGCCCCCGTCGGTCACCAGCATGATCTGGTCGCTGTCCAGAACAGGGAAAGCCGCCACGACCTCGCCGCCCTTGGCCAGATTCATCAGCTCGACGCCCTTTCCGCCGCGGCCGGTCACCCGGTACTCGTAGGCCGATGTGCGCTTGCCGAAGCCCGACGAGGCCACGGTGAGCACGAACTCCTCCTTGGCCTGCAGCTCCTTGAAGCGGTCCTCCGACAATGTCGCCACTGCGGTCGCCTCATCGGCCGTCGGCGCTGCCTCCTCCTCGCCGGCCTCGGCAGCATTCTCCGCCTGGCGCAGCGCGCGGGAGCGCCGCAGGTAGCCTTCGCGCTCCTCGGCCGTGATACCCTTGCCGCCGTCGACCAGCGACATCGAGATCACCTCGTCGCCCTCGGCCAGCGCGATGCCGCGCACGCCCGTCGAATTGCGGCTGGCGAAGACGCGCACGGTGGCGACCGGAAAGCGCATGGCACGGCCCAGGCGGGTCGCCAGCAGCACGTCCTGGTCCTCGCTGCATACGCTGACGCCGATCAACCGGTCGCCGGCATCGTCGCCCTCGAACTTCATGGCGATCTTGCCGGTCTGGTTGACGTTCACGAAGTCGCTGAGCTCGTTGCGGCGTACGCCGCCGCGCGCCGTGGCGAACATGACGTGCAGCGTCGACCAGCTTGCCTCATCCTCGGGCATCGGCATGATGGCGCTGATCGTCTCGCCCTCGCTGAGCGGCAGCAGGTTGACGAAGGCCTTGCCACGCGCCTGCGGAGCCCCCAGAGGCAGACGCCAGACCTTGAGCTTGTAGACGATGCCGCGGCTGGAGAAGAACAGGACGGGCGTGTGCGTGTTGGCGACGAACAGGCGCGAAACGAAGTCGTCGTCGCGCGTGGCCATGCCGGCACGACCCTTGCCGCCGCGACGCTGGGCGCGATAGGCCGAGACCGGCACGCGCTTGACGTAGCCGCCGTGCGTCACCGTGACGACCATGTCCTCACGCTGGATCAGGTCCTCGATGTCCTCCTCGAACTCGCTGTCGAGGATCTCGGTGCGCCGCGGCGTGGCGTACTGCTCCTTGATCTCGAGCAGCTCCTTGCGCATCAGCGCAAAGAGCTTGCCGCGATCGGCCAGCAATTCGAGGTAGCCCTCAATCAGCCTGGCGACCTCGGTCAATTCCTCGGCGATCTTATCGCGCTCCAGGCCGGTCAAGCGCTGCAGGCGCAGTTCGAGGATGGCGCGCGCCTGCGCTTCGGACAGCCTGTAAGTACCCTCGGGTGAGACCTCGCGGCCGGGCTCGGCGATCAGCACGATCAACGGCGCCACGTCGGCCGCCGGCCAGTCGCGCGCCATCAGGCGCTCGCGCGCCGCCACCGGATCGGGCGCGCGGCGAATCATCTCGATCACTTCGTCGATGTTGGCGACGGCGATGGCGAGACCGACCAGGACGTGGGCGCGATCGCGGGCATGGCGCAGCTCGTAGTTGGTGCGCCGCGTCAGCACCTCGGCGCGGAAGCGGATGAAGGCCTCGAGGAGCTCCTTGAGGCTCATCAGCCGCGGCCGGCCACCGTCCAACGCCAGCGCATTGACGCTGAAGTTCGTCTGCAGCGGCGTGTATCGGTAGAGCTGGTTCAGCACGACATCGGCCATCGCCTCGCGCTTCAGCTCGACGACCAGGCGCACGCCGTCGCGGTCGCTCTCGTCGCGCACTTCCGACACGCCCTCGACCTTCTTGTCGCGCACCACCTCGGCGATGCGCTCGTGCAGGCGCGCCTTGTTCTCCTGGTAGGGGATCTCCGAGATGATGATCGATTCGCGTCCGCCGCGGCCCTCTTCGATCCGCGTCTTGGCCCGCATGATCAGCGAACCGCGGCCGAGCTCGAAGGCGGCGCGGATGCCATTACGGCCAAGAATGGTGGCGCCGGTCGGGAAGTCCGGACCCGGCACGTACTCCATGAGCTGCTGCATGGTGAGCTCGGGATTGTCGATCAACGCGCAGCAGGCATCGATCAACTCGCCGAGATTGTGCGGCGGGATGTTGGTGGCCATGCCGACGGCGATACCGCCCGCGCCGTTGGCCAGCAGGTTCGGGAACGCAGCCGGCAGGACCGACGGCTCCTGCTCGCGCTCGTCGTAGTTGGGCTGGAACTCGACCGTATCCTTGTCGATATCGGCCAGCAGCGTTTCGGCGGCGGGCGCGAGCCGCGCCTCGGTATAGCGCATGGCCGCCGGCGGATCGCCGTCCATCGAGCCGAAATTGCCCTGCCCGGAAATCAGCGGCAGGCGCATGGAGAAGTCCTGCGCCATGCGCACCATGGCGTCGTAGATCGCCGAGTCGCCGTGCGGGTGATACTTGCCCATCACGTCACCGACGATGCGGGCGGACTTGCGGAAGGGGC
>JAEZHS010000091.1 GCA_023436825.1 Pseudomonadota bacterium
CGCGTAGCCCAGCGAATAGGCGTAGATAATCGACGGATTGATCTTCTTCAGGTCCTCGTAACCCAGGCCCAGGCGCTCGATCGCCTGCGGCCGGCTGTTGTGGATGAAGAGATCTGCCTTCTTGATCAATTCCTTCAGCACGGCGCAGGCCGCGGGCTTCTTGAGATCGAGGCAGAGCGAGCGCTTGTTGCGGTTGGCGGCCATGTAGATCGGCCCCATGCTCTTGTCGCGGCCCATCGACCCGCCCGAGACCCGCAGCAGGTCGCCTTCCGGCGGCTCGACCTTGATCACGTCGGCGCCCATGTCGGCCAGGTGCGGGGTGGCGAACGGCCCCAGCAGCACGGCCGTCAGATCGATCACACGCACTCCCGCAAGCGGTCCCGGCATCTCGCGCGTACCTCCGTTTGTTCCGCGGTCCACAATGACGCGATCGGATGGCAAAGCAACTACGCCGCGACACGAGCGCTTGCAGTTCAGAACTTCGCGGCAGCGGCGAGTTCTGTGTGCTTCGTCACCTTCGCTTCGTACATTTTCTTGAGCCGTCGGCAAGAAAATGTCCCTTCGGTCGAGGACGCCTGACGCGGTAGTGGAGCCCCCGCGATCTGATCAATCGGACCTTCACGGTGAGACCATGAAAATCCTGATTGTCGGCGGCGGCATCGGTGGCCTCGCCACCGCGCTTTGCCTGCACCGGGCCGGGATCGAGACCGAGATCTTCGACCAGTCGTCCGAGCTCCGCGAACTCGGGGTCGGCATCAACGTGCTGCCGCACGCCATCAGCGTCCTGGCCGAGCTCGACCTCCTGCCGGCGCTCGACCTGGCCGGCATCCGCACCCGCGAGCTGTTCTACTGCAATCGCTTCGGCCAGACGGTCTGGCAGGAGCTGCGCGGCACCGATGCCGGATACGACGTGCCCCAGTTCAGCATTCACCGCGGCAAACTGCATGGCGTCCTTCAGCGCGCGGTGCGCGAGCGGCTGGGGCCGGCCCGCATCCATACCGACTGCCGGCTGGTCGGCTTCGACGAGCAGCCGGACCGCATCGTGGCGTCCTTCGAGAGCCGGGACGGTCGGGAGACCACGGTCGAGGGCGACGCGCTGGTCGGCGCCGACGGCATCCATTCAACGGTGCGATCGACCCTCTACCCCGACGAGGGGCCGCCGATCTGGAACGGGACGATGCTGTGGCGCGGCGCCACGGAATGGCCGGCCTACGCCGACGGCAGGACGATGGTGATCGCCGGCGGCAATGCCGCCAAGTTCGTGTTCTATCCGATCCACATGGACCCGGCGCAGCCCGAGATGCGGCTGACCAACTGGGCGATCATGACGCGCCTCAGCGACGAGCAGGTGCCACCGCGGCGCGAGGACTGGAACCGTATCGGCCAGCGTGAAGAGGCGCTGCCCTTCGTGCGCGACATGTTCCGCCTGGGCTTTCTCGACCCGGTGGCGCTGCTCGAGGCGACCGACACGTTCTACGAATATCCCAACTGCGATCGCAATCCGCTGCCGCGCTGGTCGTTCGGCCGCGTGACCCTGCTGGGCGATGCCGCCCATCCGATGTATCCGGTCGGCAGCAACGGCGCGAGCCAGGCCATCCTCGATGCCCAATGCCTCGCGCGACACCTCGAGGCCGTGTCGATCGCGGACGCCTTCGCGATCTATGACGCCGAGCGCCGGCCGGCCATGGCAAAGATCGTCGAAGCAAACCGCACGGGAGGCCCCGAGGGCGTGATCGACTTGATCGAGGCGCGCGCCCCGGACGGCTTCGACGACATCGACCGCATCGCCAGCCACGCCGAACGCGAAGCGGTCGTGCGCGGCTATGCGTCGATGGCGGGCTTCGCGCGGGACCAGGTCAACCGGCGTTAGACGACAAGCGGGACGTTGGCGACGACGGTCGCCAGCAGGATCGCGTTCAGCAGCATGCCCTTGAGGTGCAACGCGCGAAGCCGCGGCACCGCCGCAGCAACGCCGGCCGCCCTTGCCTCGAGCTCGACGTCCATGTGCTGCAGGAACCAGCGCCGCGCCAGGACCGCCAGGGTCGCGACGGCGAGAGCGCCGACGGCAAAGAGCGGCCGCCCGGCAATGACGTACCCGACCGCGGATACGACTCCGGCCACGCCCATGACCAGGAAGTAGCCGTTGAACAGGCCGCGGAGCAGCTGGGTGACTTCCGGAACTTCCAGCCCGACCAGAAGGAAGGTCGGCGACGACAGGAAGAAGCACGCCATCGGCAGCAGCAGGATGACAGTGGCGTAAAGGGCAAGGGCGTCGGACGGCATGGGCAGATCCCCTCATGGGCGCGGCAAGAGGGTATTCGCCGCGTCATTCCGCCTCCATAGGACTTTGGTCGGAATTTCAATCCGCGAGAGCAATCAGAACCGGGGCTTGCGCTTCTCCAGGAGATGGTAGCAGCAATCCCCGGGGCGACATGTTACTCGAAGCCGCTACCCTCCCATCCACGGAGATGAGTCGACAGATGCCTGGAGCGCTTGAAGGTCTGCTGGTGATCAGTGTTGAGCAGGCGGTCGCCGCGCCCTATTGCGCGGCCCGCCTGGCGGATGCCGGCGCCCGCGTGATCAAGATCGAGCGGCCGGAGGGCGACTTCGCCCGCGCCTACGACGCCTATGTCCACGGCCAGTCGAGCTACTTCGTCTGGCTGAACCGCGGCAAGCAGTCGGTGACGCTCGACTTCAAGGACAAGGACGACCTTGCGCTGCTGCATCGCATGATCGCCAGGGCCGACGTTCTGATCCAGAACCTGGCGCCGGGTGCCGCCGAGCGCGCGGGCTTCGGCTCGGCAGCGATGCGCGCCAGGAACAAGCGGCTGATCACCGTCGACATCTCGGGCTATGGCGAGCACGGCCCGTACCGCAACCGCCGCGCCTACGATCTGCTGGTGCAGGCCGAGAGCGGGCTCGCCTCGATCACCGGCACGGCCGAAGGTCCGGGCCGTGTCGGTATCTCGGCGACCGACATCGGCACCGGCATGTACGCGCATGCCGCCGTGCTGGAGGCGCTGCTGGCCCGCCAGAAGACCGGCGAAGGCCGCGCCATCGCGGTCTCGCTGTTCTCCGCCATGGCGGAATGGATGACCGTGCCGGTGCTGGCCAAGGACTACTCCGACTACGATTGGCCGCGACTCGGGCTCACCCATCCCTTCATCGCGCCCTACGGCGTCTACCAGACCGCCGACAAGGTGCCCGTCCTGATCTCGATCCAGAACGACCGCGAGTTCGAGCGGCTGTGCCACGGCGTGCTCGACAGGCCGGGCCTGGAGAAGGATCCCGACTACGCCACCAACAAGGCGCGCAATTCGCGGCGCGACGACACCAACGCCATCGTCCAGAAGAGCTTTGGCGGCCAGACCTTCACCGACCTTGCCGCCCGGCTCGACGCGGCGCAGATCGCCTGGGCGCGCGTGAGCTCGGTCGACGATCTGTCGACCCATCCGCAGCTGCGCCGCGTCGTCTTCGGCACGACCGGCGGCGACGTCTCGATGCCGGCGCTCGCCGCGTCCTGGAACGGCGAGCCTGAGCGGCTGGGCGACGTGCCGACGGTGGGCCAGCATTCGGAGCAGGTGCGGCGCGAGTTCGCCGCTTAGTGGCACGCCGTTGATGGAGGCCCCGTTGTCATCGCGAGCGCAGCGAGGGACCTTTCATCGGTCTCGCAAAGATCCCTCGCTGCGCTGGGTATGACGACTTTCGTCACTGCCGTCAGGCTCGCTGGATACGGCGCCGCCTACTTCTTCGCTTCCGGCGCCTTCATGAGCTACTGGCCGGTGTGGCTGCGCGACCGCGGCGTCGATGACGCCGGGATCGGCACTCTTTTCATGAGCCGGCAGCTCGTTGGCGTCGGCGCCACGCTCGCCATCGGCTGGCTGGCGCATCGCGTCGGCAATGTGCGCGGCGTCATCCTGGCGCTGGCCGGCGCCGCCACGATCCTGATGACGGGCTACCAGTTCTCCTACACCTTCCTCGCCATCCTGGCGGTGACGCTGGTGTGGGGCGGCGTGTGGGCGCCGACCATGGCGCTCTACGACGGCGTGGTGGTGAACGAGACCCGGGCGCGCGGCATGAACTACGGCCGGCTGCGTGTCTGGAGCTCGGTGTCCTTCATCCTGGGCGTCGTCGTCTGCGGCGTCGCGGTCGATCGGCAGGGACCGTCCTGGGTGCTCTATGTCGGCCTCGCCGGCATTGTCATGCTGGTGCCGCTGGCGCTCTGGCTGCCGGCGGCGGAGGCGCAACAGCGCGACCAGGCCAGGCACGCCTCGTTCGGCATTCCCGACCTGCTGCGCTCGCGGCCGTTCCTGCTGTTCATGATCGCCGCCGGCCTCTGCCAGGCGAGCCACGCCGTGCTCTACAGCTTCGGCACCCTGACCTGGCGCGCCGCCGGCATCGACGACGTCACCATCAGCCTGCTGTGGGGCGAAAGCGTCGCCGTCGAGATCGTCCTCATGCTGGCGAGCCCCTGGCTGCTGGCGCGGCTCGGCCCGACCGGCATGATCGCGCTGGCGCTCGGCTGCGGCATGGTGCGCTGGCTGGGCATGGCCTTCACCACCGAGCTGTGGGCGCTGGTC
>JAEZHS010000194.1 GCA_023436825.1 Pseudomonadota bacterium
CACCAGCGACGCGCCTTCGAGCGTGCGCAGCCGTTCGGTCAGCATCTTGGCCGAGATGCCGGCCACCCGGCGCTTCAACTCGCCGAAGCGCTGCGGGCCGTGTGTCTTGAGGTTGTAGAGAATGTACGTCGTCCACGGCCCCATCAGCATGCGCAGGATGAAGTCCATGGGGCAGGAGGCACTCTCCTTGCCGTGGGTCTGTTTGGCGTCCATGGGATGATCCGCGAGTTACGAATTGGTACCTACTAGCGGATATATAGGGCGCTTCCTAAGTCTTTCCAGTCACAAACCGTAACTTACTGAATTGGCGAGACGAGTACACGTTTTCTCCAATTAAATCAAAGGATTGGAAAGAGCCATGAGCGCTATCGCAATCGTCTATCACTCGGGATTTGGCCATACACAGGCCTTGGCTGAGGCCGTCGCCAAGGGCGCCGAATCCGTTCCCAACACCAAGGTGAGCCTGGTGCCAGTCGCCGATGCCGAAGCACACCAGGCCGAGCTGGACGGCGCCGACGCCATCATCTTCGGCAGCCCGACCTACATGGGCGGCGTGTCGGCCGAGTTCGCCAAGTTCAAGGACTGGACGTCCAAGCGCTGGATGGAAGGGGCGTGGCGAAACAAGCTCGCCGCCGGCTTCGCAGCCTCGGCGTCGTGGAACGGCGACAAGCACAACACGCTCTACCAGCTGCTCACGCTTGCGCTGCAGCACGGCATGGTGTGGGTCGGCCTCGGCCTGCCGCCGGGCTTCAATCACTCCAAGGGGTCCGCCGAGGATCTCAATCGGCTGGGCGCGTCGGTCGGCGCCATGGCGCAGGCCAATGCCGATCAGGGCGTCGAAGGCATAGCAGGCTCCGACTTCCGCACCATGGAGGCGCTGGGCAGGCGCGTCGCAGAGTCGGCACGCCGGTGGCACGAGGCGCCGCTGGCGCAGGCCGCCTGACGAGGAAGGCATCGGACCGGCGGCGAGGCAACGCGCCGCCGGCCTCTCGATGGTGGCAGACCTACTTCTTGGTGATGTTCCACATCACCGGCACCGGGCCGGCGAGCCAGCCCGAGACGCGATCCTTGCGATAGGCGCCGAAGGCCTTGTACTGGCCGAGCACGATGTAGCTCGCCTGGTCCATCACGCGATCCTGCACGGCCATGGCGATTTCCTTCTGTTTGGCTGGATCGGTCTCGCGCGTGTAGGACGCGCGCAACTTCTCCATCTCCGGATCGCACGGCCAGCCGAACCACGCCTTGTCGCAGGCGCCACTGACGAAGGAGTTGCCGGCCGGATTGTCGGCGTCGGCGGTGACTGTCGTGGTGAAGAAGACGTTCCAGCCGCCCTTGTCGGGTGCGTCCTTCTTGGCGCGGCGGGACACCACGGTCTGCCAGTCCATTGCCTGCAGGTCGACCTTGAAGCCGACGCGCTCGAGCGCCTGCTTGGCGACCGGCGGCAGCTGGTTGGACGACTGCAGGTCGGTCGCCTGCATCATCACGATCGGCGTGCCGTCATAGCCGCTTTCCTTCAGGAGCTGCTTGCCTTTCTCGAAGTCCGGCTTGATCAGGAGATTGCCGTAGCTCTTCTCGTAGGGCGAGCCGCAGACCAGCGGCGAGTTGCACACCCGGTAGATCTCGGGATCGCCGACCTGCGCCTTGAGGAAGTCCTCCTGGGCGATGGCGTACATCGCCGCCTCCCGCGCCTTCACGTTGTTGAAGGGCGGATGGAGGTGATTGAAGCGCATGATGATCTGGCTGCCCTGGGCGTTCCAGCCGTAGAGTTCGATATTCTTGTCGGCCTTCAGCACCGGGAAGAGATCCGGCACCGGCAACTCGACCAGGTCGACCTCGCCCTGCGTCAGCGCGTTGACCGCCGTCAGCGGATCGCTGATGGCGATCCATTCCAGGCGGTCGATCTTCACGACCTTCCCGCCGGCCAGCATCGAGGGCGGCTCGGCGCGCGGCTTGTACTTGGGATTCTTGACGTAGACGACCTTCTCGCCGGGCTTCCACTCGTCCTTCTTGAAGATGAACGGGCCGGAGCCCGTGTAGTCGTCGATCTGCTTGTTCGGATCGGTCTCGGCGACCCGCTTGGGCATCATGAAGGGAACGTTGGAGGAGGGCTTGCCCAGCGCTTCCAGCACCAGACCGAACGGCTGCTTCAGCGTCAGCGTGAAGGTCTTGGCGTCGACCGCCTTCAGCTCGCCAACCGAGGCCATCAGCTGCTGGCCGAGCGCGTCGCGTGCGCCCCAGCGCTTGATCGAGGCGACACAGTCTTCGGCCGTCACCGGCTGGCCGTCGTGCCATTCGAGGCCGTCGCGCAGGGTGAACTTCCAGGAAAGCTTGTCCGGCGATACGTCGTACTTGTCGACCATCTGCGGCTGGATGCGCAGGTCCGCGTCACGTGCGAACAGCACGTCATAGATCATGTAGCCGTGGTTTCGGGTGATGAAGGCCGTCGTCCAGATCGGATCGAGCACCTTGAGGTCGGAATGAGCGACCATCTTCAGCGTCTGGGCGCCGACCGGAACCGTCCACAGGAGGGCGAGGCAGGCTGCAAAGCGCGTCAAAATCCGTAAAACGTGCATTATATCCGTCTTCCCTGATACGAGACCCCGATTCACACAGGCTGCCACGGGGCGACCGAGGAATAAAGCGATGTCCATGCCAACGGTCTTTCTTTCGCACGGTTCTCCCATGCTGATCCTGGAGGATCGGCCAGCGCGAAGCTTCCTGGCGTCGCTCGGCCAGTTCCTGCCGCGGCCCACGGCCATCGTCGCCGTTTCGGCCCACTGGGACACCGACGTGCCGGCGGTCTCGACGGCCCACAAGCCCGCCACCATCCACGATTTCTACGGTTTCCCCGAGCCGCTTTACCAACTGCGGTACGATCCGCCGGGTGCGCCGAAACTCGCCGAGCGCGTCGCGAAGCTCACCGGCGCCGCCCACGACCCGCATCGCGGGCTCGACCACGGCGCCTGGGTGCCGGCCAAGCTCGCCTGGCCGGAGGCCGACATCCCGATCTTCCAGCTTTCGGTGCAGCCCAACGAGAGCCCGGCCCATCACATCGCGCTTGGCCGTAAGCTCGAGCCGCTGCGCGGCGAGGGCGTGCTGGTGATGGGGTCCGGCAGCGCCACGCACAATCTGCGTGCTCTGGTGCGCAGTGCGGGCAACGACGCCGAGCCGGAGCCGTGGGCCAAGGCGTTCGACGATTGGCTAGCGGAGACGCTGGAAAAGGGCGACGAGGCAGCGCTGGCCGAATACCGCAGCAAGGCGCCTTATGCCCGCGAGGCCCACCCGACGGACGAGCATTTCCTACCTATCCACGTCGCCTTCGGCGCGGCAGGCAAGGGAGCGCACGGACGGGCACTCCATCGGTCGTTTACGCTGGGGAACCTGTCGATGGCGTCCTACGCCTTCGACTGATCATCGTCTTCCGGACCGCGCTCATCCTGCGCGCTCGTGATCACG
>JAEZHS010000360.1 GCA_023436825.1 Pseudomonadota bacterium
CGCGGGGCGCGCGCGGTCCGGGAGAGGAAGACACCCATGAAGCAGTACATCGCCCGCCGCATCGGCTACTCCCTCCTGTCGCTGTTCCTGCTGTCGGTCACGATCTTCCTGTTCGTGCGCGTCACCGGCGATCCGGTGAGCCTTCTGGTCGAGCCGGGCGCCAGTCCCGAGGACATCGAGAACGTCCGCCGCCAGCTCGGCCTCGATCAGCCGCTGTGGGTGCAGTACGGACACTTCATGGCGAGCCTGTTCGCCGGCGATCTCGGCCAATCCTTCTATTACCGCGTGCCGGTGCTCGATCTCTATTTCGAGCGCCTGCCGCACTCGCTGCTGCTGGCCGCCGTCGCCATGGCGCTGTCGCTGCTGATCGGCATTCCCAGCGGCATCCTGGCCGCGGTTCGCGTCGACGGCTTCTGGGACTCGGCCGGCAAGATCTTCGCGCTGCTCGGCCTGTCGCTGCCCCAATTCTGGGTCGGCCTGGTGCTGATCCTGTTCTTCTCGGTCTATCTCGGCTGGCTGCCCTCCTCCGGCTCGGGCAGCTGCCTGCATCTGCTGATGCCGGCCTTCACGCTCGGCTGGTACTTCGCCGCAGCGCACATGCGGCTCACTCGCTCCTCCATGCTGGAGGTGCTGGGCTCGGAATACATCAAGCTGGCGCGGCTGAAGGGCCTGCCCGAGGCCCTGGTGATCGGCAAGCATGCGCTCAAGAACGCCCTGATCCCGGTGATCACGCTGGCCGGCATCAACCTCGTCGTCATGATCAACGTCGCGGTGGTGGTCGAGACCGTGTTCGCCTGGCCGGGCATCGGCCGGCTCCTCTACGAGGGCATCACCTTCCGCGACTTCCCCGTCGTCCAGGGCGTCGTGATCATCGGCGGTGCCATGATCGTGCTGGTCAATCTGCTGGTCGACATTCTCTACGCCGTCATCGATCCCCGTATTCGCCTGGAAAGCTGACGACCATGGCTGTCATCATCCCTCCCGTCGCCACGACCCCCGTCACCACGCCCCCCGTCACCTCGGGCTACGCGTTCTGGCGCCTGAAAGGCTTCCCGGTGATCCCGGTGATGATCCTGCTGTTCATCGCCTTCGTGGCGATCTTCGCCGACGTGCTGGCGCCGCACGATCCGCAGATCGGCAGCCTGGCCCGCCGCTTCAAGCCGCCCTTCTGGCAGGAAGGCGGCAGCCTGGTATATCCGCTGGGGACCGACCATGTCGGCCGCGACGTGCTCTCGCGTCTGATCTTCGGCGCCCGTGTCTCCATGGTGGTGGGCATCACGGCCGTCCTGGTCGCGGGCGGCATCGGCACGCTGCTCGGCATCCTGTCGGGTTATCTCGGCGGCTGGGCCGACCAGGTGGTGATGCGCGTCACCGACACCTGGCTGGCGCTGCCGGCGCTCACTTTCGCCATCTTCCTCGCCGCCATCGTCGGCCCCAGCGAGCTCAACATCATCCTGATCCTGGGCCTGGTCTACTGGACACGTTACGCCCGCGTCATTCGCGGCGAGGTGCTGTCGCTGAAGCAGCGCGAGTTCGTCCGGCTCGCCGTCGTCGCTGGCTGCTCCAAGACGCTGATCATGCGGCGCCACATCCTGCCCAATGTCATCAACTCCGCCGTCGTGCTCGCCACGCTGATGCTGGGTGTGGTGATCGTCACCGAGGCATCGCTGTCCTTCCTCGGCGTCGGCGTGCCGCCGCCCAAGCCCGCCTGGGGCTTGATGATGGCCGACGGCAAGAAGGGCCTGATGGTCGGCTACTGGTGGCTCACCGTATTCCCCGGCGTCTGCATCATGCTGATGGTCCTGTCGGCCAACCTTCTGGGCGACTGGCTGCGCGTGAAGCTCGATCCACAACTGCGTCAGCTCTAGCCATGCCCTCGCCTCTCCTGTCGCTCGAGAATCTCTCTACGCACTACGTCTCCCAGCAGGGGACACGCGTGGTTCGCGCCGTCGACGAGGTCACGCTCAGCCTCGACGCCGGCGAGACGCTGGGCATCGTGGGCGAATCGGGCTCGGGTAAGAGCACGCTCGCCCTTAGCATCCTGCGGCTGCTGCCGACGGCGGCGCGTATCACCAGCGGCCGCATGATGTTCGAGGGAGAGAACCTTCTCGACAAGTCCGACGCCGAGATGCGCGAGGTGCGCGGCAAGCGCATCGCCATGATCCTGCAGGATCCGATGGCTTCGCTGAACCCGCTGTTCACCATCGGCGACCAGGTCGGCGAGCCGATCCGTGTGCATGAGGGCGCCTCCCGCGCCAGCGCCTGGAACCGCGCGATCGAGCTGCTCCGCTCCGTGCGCATCGCCTCCCCCGAGACCCGCGTCACCCAGTTTCCGCACGAGATGTCGGGCGGCATGCGCCAGCGCATCGTCGGCGCCGTCGGCATCTCCTGCGAACCAAGGCTCCTGATCGCCGACGAGCCGACCACCAGCCTCGACCTCACCATCCAGGCGCAGTACTTGAAGCTGCTGCGCGACCTGCAGCGCGAGCACGGGCTGGCGCTGATCTTCATTACCCACAATCTCGGCATCGTCGCCAAGATGTGCGACCAGCTCGCCGTGATGTATGCCGGCCGCGTCGTCGAGCACGGGCCGGTGTCGCGTATCTTCAACCAGCCGACCCATCCCTACACCAAGGCGCTGCTCGGCTCGATCCCGCGCATGACCGACAATCGCGATCACCTGACGGCGATCGAGGGCCAACCGCCCGATCTTGCCTCTCTGCCGGGCGGCTGCGCCTTCGCGCCGCGCTGCCCCGAGGCCTTCGCCCGCTGCCGGACCGAGGCACCGCCGGAATTCGCCCTCGACGGCGAGACGACGGCGCGCTGCTGGCTCGTCCCGATCGATGCCAATGCCAAGGTCGCGTCATGACCGCCGTCGTCCAAGCAGCCGAGCTTATCAAGCACTTCCCTGCTCGCCGCGGACTCTTCGGTGGCAGCCGCGGCACGGTGCGTGCGGTCGACGGCATCTCCTTCGCGATCGAAACCGGCAAGACCCTGGGCGTGGTGGGCGAATCGGGCTGCGGCAAGACCACGACGGCCAAGCTGGTGCTGGGGCTGGAGCAGCCCACCGGCGGCAGCATGCTGTTCGAAGGCCGCGACCTTGGGGGCCTGGACGCGGCCGGACGTCGCCATTACCGCAAGTCGGTGCAGGCGGTGTTCCAGGATCCCTACGCCTCGCTCAATCCGCGCATGCGCATCAGCGCCATCATCGCCGAGCCGCTGATCACTAACGAAAAGGTCGAACCGGCTGCCGTGCGCCAACGCGTCCTCGAGCTGCTCGACCTGGTCGGCCTGCCCGAACGCTCGGCCGACCTCTTCCCGCACGAATTCTCCGGCGGCCAGCGCCAGCGCATCGCCATCGCCCGGGCGCTGGTGCTGTCGCCCAAGCTGGTCGTGCTCGATGAACCGGTGTCGGCGCTCGACGTCTCGATCCGTGCCCAGATCCTGAACCTATTGCGCGACCTGCAAGCCCGGCTCGGCCTCTCCTACCTCTTCATCGCCCACGACCTCGCCGCCGTGGCGCACATGAGCCATCAGATCGTGGTGATGTATCTCGGCAAGATCGTCGAAAGCGGCGAGGCGCGCGCCATCGCCGGCAACCCGCAACATCCGTACACCAAGGCGCTATTCGCCGCTGCCCTGCCCAGCCATCCCGACGAGCGACGCGAGGACGAGCCGTTGGCCGGCGAGGTGCCGAGCCCGCTCAATCCGCCGCCGGGCTGTCATTTCCATCCGCGCTGCCCGCACGCCATGCCGCGCTGCGCCCAACAGGCGCCGCCGTTGGCGAAGGTGGGCGACCGTATGATCGGCTGCCACCTCTTTGGCTAACGGCGCAACGCCAACGCGACGTCGGGCCGGTCGGTCGTGATCTGGCGGATCGGCTGGGCGAGCCAGCGCGCGATGTCGTCCGCGTCGTTGGGGACCCAGGCTCCGAGACGGTCGCCACCGACCGCCCGCAGGCAGAGTTCCAGACTGTCGGCGAGCAATCCCTTCTCGACCGCGACCATGCAGTTGCCGATGGCGGCGAACCGGTGCAGCGCCGCTGGCAATCCACCGAAAATCTCGGCCGAGCGTCGATCGACCGAGGCGAGCACGCGTTGGTCCGGCGACAGCCGCCGCACGGTCTCCAGGATCTCGGACACGAAGCTGGTGACGATCGCCTGTTGCCGAAGGCCGCGCCTGGCAATCACGTCGAGAAGTTGCCTCTCCAGGCCCTCATAGGGTCGGCCGAGAGCGTCGGTCTTGATCTCGACATGCAGCTCGATCGACGTCTCGGCATAGACGTCGAGGACCGTCTCGAGGCTTGGAACGCCCATGGTGGCAAGTTCCATTGCCGTCCGATCGGCGACCGGCCCGGTACCTTCAGTGGTGCGATCGAGGGACGGATCGTGAATGACCACCAGTTCGCCGTCCTTGGCCAGATGGACGTCGAACTCGACGGCATCGACGCCGAGGTCCCGCGTGCGCCGAAACCCTTCCAGGCTGTTCTCCGGCCACAGGTTACGCGCGCCGCGATGGCCGATGATCAGGACCATGAACTTCTGCTTCCTGTTACTTGCCGCTGTCGACCAGGCCCTTCACCAGCCACCGCTGCAGCGCCACGACGACCAGGGCGGGCGGCAGCATGACCAGCAGCGCCGCGTTCATGGCGACGTTCCAGGCCGGCTCGGAGTCGGACTGCGGGATCAGGTGCTTCAGGCCGATCACCGCCGTCGCCATGTCCTTCTCCGTGGTGAACAGCAGCGGCCACAGATACTGGTTCCAGCCATAGAGGAACAGGATGATCGACAGCGCCACCATGTTCGACATCGACAGCGGCAGCAGGACATGGCGGAAGAAATGCAGCGGCGAAGCGCCGTCGATGCGCGCCGCCTCGCACAGTTCCTCGGGCACGGTGAGGAAGAACTGACGGAACAGGAAGGTTGCGGTGGCCGAGGCGATCAGCGGCAGGATCAGCCCGCCGTAGCTGTTCATCATGTTCCATTCCAGGGTGATCTCGAATCCCAGCCAGTCGAACAGCCACTGCAACGGCAGCGCCACGTTGGTCACCGCCTCGTAGGTCGGCAGGATGCGCACTTCCACCGGCAGCATCAGCGACGCGAAGATCAGCCAGAACGCCGTCATGCGCCAGCGGAACCGGAAGTAGGCGATGGCGAAGGCCGAGAGCAGCGACACGGCGATCTTGCCGACCGTGATGCCGACGGCCACGACCAGGGAGTTGAACAACAGGCGGCCGAGATTGCCCTTCTGCCAGGCCGTCGCCGCGTTCTCGAAGAAGCGGTCGCCGGGCAGCCAGGGCGGCGGCACGGCGAGTACGTCACCCACCGTGTGCGAGCCGACGACGAAGGCGAAATAGATCGGCAGACAGACCAGGAGGCCGCCCAGGATCAAGAGCCCATGGCAGGCGATGTCGAGGGTGCGGGTGCGCTCGACCATGTCAGACGTCGTAGTTCACGTTCCGCTCGACGTAGCGGAACTGGAGCATGGTGAGGATGATGGCGAAGATCATCAGCAGCACCGACTGCGCCGCCGAGGAGCCGAGGTCGATATGCACGAAGCCGTCCAGGTAGACCTTGTAGACTAGAATCATCGTCGCCCCGCCGGGACCACCCTTGGTCACCGCGTCGATGATGGCGAAGGTCTCGAAGAAGCCGTAGACGAAATTCATCACCAGTAGGAAGAACACCGTCGGCCCGATCATCGGCAGCTGGATGCGGAAGAAGCGCAGGCCGGGACCGGCGCCGTCGACGGCGGCCGCCTCGAGGAGCGATGGCGGCACTGCCAGGAGAGCGGCGACCAGGAAGATGTAGTCGTAGCAGATGTGCTTCCAGGCGGCCGCGAAAGTGACCAGCAGGAAGGCGTCGAAGCCGTTGCGCGTGGGGTCCCAGGCGACGCCCAAGGTCTTCAGCACATAGGTCATCGGCCCGACATGGGCATTGAACATGAACGCCCACAGGATCCCGGCGATCACCGGAGCGATGGCATAGGGCAGCAGCACGACGCTGCGATAGAACCCACGGCCGCGGATCACGCGGTCGGTGGCGAAGGCCAGCGCGGCGGCCACGGAGAGCGTCAGCACGTTCTGCGCCAGGGTGAACCACAAGGTGACCCAGACCGACGAGCGGTACTCCGGGCTCGCCAACAGCGAGCGGAAATTGTCGAACCAGACGAAGTGAACGGTGGTGCCGAACGGGTCGGTGATGACGAACGCCTGAACGAGCGCCCGCATCGCCGGAATGAAGAAGAATAGCAACAGCACGAGGAGCTGCGGCAGCAGCAGCAGCAACGGCAGGCGCGAATTCTTGTAGTGGGCGCGCTTCAGCCCCGCCGTGCCACCCGCCGATGTCGCACGCCGCCGGCGGGCGGCTCGAGGGGCCGCCGCCGGCAAAGTGTCTGCAGCGACGCTAGTACTTGCCTGCATGCAGCTTCTCGAACTGCCGCAGGATCTCATTGCCGCGACGCACCGAGTCGTCGAGCGCCTCCTGCGGCGTCTTCTTGTTGGCCCACACGGACTCGAGCTCCTGGCGCAGAGCGAAGGTCGACTGCGTGTAGTTGCCGAAGTGGAAGCCCTGCGAGTTTGCCGTTGGCGTGCCGCGGTTGAGCTGGAGGATGGCGATCTCGCGCGTCGGATTGGCCGTGTAATAGCCCTCCTTCTTGGCCGTCTCGTAGGCTTTGTTGGTGATCGGCACGTATCCCGTCACCTTGCTCCACCACACCTGCAGGTCGGGGCTGGCGACGAAGGCCAAGAAGTCGGCGACGCCGTCATATTCCTCGGCCTTGTGACCCTTCATCACCCACAGCGTGGCGCCGCCGATGCTGCTGTTGCGCGGCGTCGTGCCCTCCTCCCACGGGAGGTAGGTGGCGCTCCACTTGATGTTGGCGTTGCGCTCGACGCTGCCGTGCGCGGCCGTCGAGGCAAAGAAGGTCGAGCACTTGCCGGAGGTGTAGAGCTGCTCGGGCGAGAGGCCCTGGCCCGCGATCTGCATGATGCCGTCGTCGATCCATTTCTTCAGGCGCTTCGTCTGCTCGGCCACCTTGGTCTTGTTGTAGACGAACACCGTGTCGAGGCCGTCGTAGCCGTTGGCCTTGGTGCCGAACGGCTGGTCGTTCACGGTGCTGTAGTTCTCGATCAGGCTCCAGAAGAAGTCGCCGGCGAGCGAGGAGCCGCACTCGGCGATGCCCTTGCTCGTGATCGCATAGAGCTGCTTGTCGAGCTCCTGCCAGGTCGGACCGGGCTCCTTGAAGCCGGCCTTCTCGAAATGCTCCTTGTTGTACCACAGGATGGGCGCCGACGAATTGAAGGGCATGCTCATCAGCTTGCCCTTGTATTGGTAGTAGCTGGCGACCGGCTTGATGAAGTCGCCCCAGTCGATCTGCTTCTTCTTTTCGGTCAGCAGGTCCTGCACCGGCACGATGGCGTCGGACAGGAGCATCGTCATAAATCCGCGCTCATAGATCTGCGTGATGTGCGGCGCCTTCTTGGCGCGATAGGCGGCGATGGTGCCGTTGATGACTTCGTCGTAGTTGCCCTTGTTGGTGGCCACGACCGTGTACTTGGTCTGCGAATCGTTATAGCGCTTGACGATCTCGTCGACACGCTCGCCCAGCACGCCGCCCATGGCGTGCCAGAACTGAATTTCGACGCGCTGCTGCGCAATCGACGGCGCGACGATGCCTGCCGTCATGGCGGCGGCCAGCAGCCCGCCGACGAATGCCCGTTTTGTCTTGTCCATGTTGCCTCCCATCTTGAACCCTTCGTCCTAGGCAACCGCCCGAGACCCTCTCCAGAAACCGCTGGCACCGAACAGGTCGCCAACCATGGCGTCGAGCCAGCCGAGCTCGTGCAGCACGTCGAGGCCGGTGAAGCGACGTCGGATCAGACGTGCGCGCTTGTAGTCTCGGGCGTGCTTGGCGCCGCTGATGCCGATGCCTTCCGCGCTCGCGGGAGCGCCGGCCGAGTTGAGCCAGCGCCGTACGGTCTTGGCCTCCGGCAGCATTTGGCGCAGCCGCTCCGCGAGTTGCGGCCAAATCTCCTGCAGACGGCGCAGGCGCGCCTCGACGATCGGCGCCGGCGATGCCTTGGCCACCGCTTCGACCTCGGCATTGGCGGCCATGAAGGACAGCGGAAACGACGTCGCGATCTCGGCGCGCAGCGTCGCCGGCGACGGAGTCCGGGCTGCGAGCTCGACCGGTGCGATGGCCGACAGGTCCTGGCGCAGCAGCCACTCATAGGCCACCAGCATCGACAGGCAGCCCACGCCGACGCAGGCGCCGTGCGAGACGGGCACGCCGCCGACCGCGACCTCCTCCATCTCCCACAGATGCGCGAACTGATGGTCGCTGCCGCTGGCCGGCCGCGAATTGCCATGCGCCTGCATGGCGAGGCCCGCCATGATCAACCCGCGCATCAGCCCGTCGAGGGCGGCACGCTCGCCGCGCCGCACGCCGGCCGGATCGCCGAGCCAGGCGGCGAGATTATTCTGCACCATGGAGAAGGGCGCAGGATCGAGGGCCTCAACGCCGAGCGCATCGGCCACGATCCAGTCGGCGCCGGCCACCAGCTTGCCCACCAGATCGCCGTAGCCCCAGCCGGCCATCGCCGCCGGCGCCGTGGCGATGACCGCGAGATCGGCTACGATGGCGACGGGTGCGGCGCAGGCAAAGGTCCGCTTGAAGCCGTCGTCGCGCAGCGCCGCGCCGGACGCGGCATAACCGTCCATCGACGCCGCGGTCGGAACGCAGACATAGGGCGTACCGGCAAGCTCGGCGGCATACTTGACCAGATCATTGATGACGCCGGCGCCGACGGCGATGGGAAGAGCGGCGCCGGCCTTGATGCTCGTCGCCAGGGCACGCGCCGTCTCCGCGCTCGGCTTCACCCGCGGCTCGCCGGCCAGCACGACCGGGTCACAGGCTGCCAGCCGCTCCGATTCCAGCAGCGATGCCACCCGCTTTCCAGCGACCTTCCAGGTGTGATCGTCGGCGACCACGACGTAGCGCTCCGCCGGCGCCGTCTGCCGCAGCACAGCGGGCAGGCTGCCGAGGTTTCCCGCCGCAATCCGCACGTCGCGTGTGGTCGCCGCGGATCGAATCGCCGCCGAAAGATGCCCGTCCATGGCCCATCAATATCAACTGTTTAAACATTTGTATATGATACGATACAAATGTTTATGGGCTATGACAGTCGGCAATTCGCAGGAGGCAGGCAACGGATGTCGGAGGATGACGAGCAGCTTCGCGTGCGCGTGGCCTGGCTCTATTTCATGGAGGGGCTCACCCAGGCGGACATTGCGGGCAAGCTCGGCATCACGCGGCTGCGCGCCAACCGCCTGCTGGGCGAAGCCCGCGAAAGCGGCCTGGTCAACATCCAGGTCAATGCCCGGCTGGCCGACTGCGTCGAACTGGAACGCCAGCTGGTCAAGGAGACCGGCCTCAAGGACGCCATCGTGGTTCCGACCCCGGGCGACCAGGATCAGATCGCGCCCGTCCTCGGCCGCGCCACGGCCGAGTACCTGGCGCGGCATCTCGGCGAGACGCGCGTGCGCGGGCTGGGCATCGGCTGGGGCACCACATTGCGCGAGACCATTCGTCACCTGCGCGCCGACAATTTTCCCGAGCTCAGCATCAACTCCATGATGGGCGGGCTGACCCACGGGCTTGAGCTCAACACCTTCGAGATCGCCAGTGAATTCGCCCGCCGCATCAACGGCCAGTGCAACTACCTGGCGGCGCCGATCTACGCCGGCAGCCCGCGCTCGCGCGACACCATCCTCGACCAGGACGTGTTCCAGGAGACCTTCCAGCGGCTCGCGACCAACGACGTGGCGCTGCTGAGCGTCGGCGATCTCAGCCGCCGTTCGCTTCTGATCCGCTACGGCCTGCCGCGCGACGTCACCGTCGATTCGCTGCGCGCCGCCGGCGCCGTCGGCGACATCATGGGCACCTTCCTCGATCCCTGGGGCAAGCCCGTGAAGCATGCGCTGAACCGGCGCGTGATCGCCGCCCCCGTCGAGATGCTGCGCGACATCGCGACCGTCATCGTGGCCTCGGGCGGGCTTAACAAGACCGCGATCCTGGCGGGCGTCCTGCGCGCCAGGCTGTGCTCGGTGCTAGTGGTCGACGAAGCCGCCGCCCGCGCCGTGCTCGGCATCCTGCGCGGAACCGGCTGATACCTCGATGTATCTCGGCATCGACATCGGAACGTCGAGCGTCAAGGCGGTCGTCATGGACGACCAAGACCGGCCAGTGGCGACGGCCAGCGCGCCGATCGCCCTTTCCCATCCGCGGCCATTGTGGTCCGAACAAGCGCCGCAGGATTGGTGGCAGGCCGTCGTCGACAGTCTCGACACCCTCGCAGCCCAAGTCCCGGCGGCGATGGCGGCGGTGCGCGGCATCGGCCTCTCGGGCCAGATGCTGGGCGTCACCCTGCTCGATGCCGCCGACGCGCCGATCCGCCCGGCCTTGTTGTGGAACGACGGCCGCGCCTCGGCCGAATGCGGCGAGCTCCATCGCTGCCTGGAAGATTTCGCGGAGATCGTCGGCTGCCGCGCCATGCCCGGCTTCTCCGCGCCCAAGCTGCTGTGGCTGTCACGGCATGAGCCCGACGCCATGGCACGCGCCCGGCGCATCCTGTTGACCAAGGACTACATCCGCCTAGTGCTGACCGGCGAGGCCGCCAGCGACCGCGCCGACGCCTCGGCGACGCTGCTGATGGATACCGCTCGCGGCGACTGGCATGACGGCATCCTCGCCGCCTGCGGCGTCGATCGCGCGTGCCTGCCGCGGCTGGTCGAAAGTGCGGAGATCTCGGGTGCGCTGCGCAGCGAGCTGGCCGCGCGCTGGCATCTGCCGGCCGGCACGCCGGTGGCCGGCGGCGGCGGCGACAACATGTGCGCGGGCGTCGGCGTGGGCGCAGTGCAGGCCGGAGCCGCCTATATCAGCCTCGGAACGTCAGGCGTGTACTTCGTCGCCAACGATCG
>JAEZHS010000392.1 GCA_023436825.1 Pseudomonadota bacterium
GCGGTGCGTCACCTCAGCTTCACCCTCGAGGCGGGCGAGGTCGTGGCGCTGGTGGGCGAGAACGGCGCCGGCAAGACGACGCTGGTGAAGCTGCTGACACGCCTCTACGACCCCGACGAGGGGCGCATCCTGCTCGATGGCCATGACCTTCGCGAATACGACCTCGATCAGCTGCGCAGCAGCATGGGTGTCATCTTCCAGGACTTCGTGCGCTACAACTTCACCGCCCGCGACAACATCGCGGTCGGCCGCGTTTCCGCCCAGCACGACCAGGCGCGCATCGAGCGGGCGGCGCGGTCCAGCCAGGCCGACGAGGTCATCGCCGGACTGGCCGGAGGCTACGACCAGCGCATCGGCAAGCGCTTCAAGAACGGCGTCGAGCTGTCGGGTGGCGAATGGCAGAAGATCGCGATCGCCCGCGCCTACATGCGCGAGGCCGAGGTGCTGATTCTCGACGAGCCGACGGCGGCGCTGGACGCCCGGGCCGAATTCGAGGTGTTCCAGCGCTTCAAGGAGCTGAGCCGCGGCAAGACGGCATTGTTGATCTCGCACCGCTTCTCCAGCGTGCGCATGGCCGACCGCATCTTCGTGCTGGCCGACGGCAAGCTCGAGGCAGCCGGCACGCACGAGGAGCTGGTGTCGAAGCCCGGCCTGTATTCCGAGTTGTTCGAGCTGCAGGCGGCGGGGTATCGGTAGGTGCGTCATACTCTTCCGGACCGCGGACCTCCAGGTCCGCTCATGCTCTTTGTCTGCTGGACCGCGCGCTTCCAGCGCGCTCATGATCATGAGCGAGCTGGAAGCTCGCGGTCCGGAAGATCATGCTGCGGACCTGGAGGTCCGCGGTCCGGCAAGAGCGTCAACCCGCCAGCACCGGCTCGCCGACGATCTGGGTACGGTGCATCAGGCGGCGCAGGCTTTCGTCGAAGGCATCGCGGCGGTGCATGACGCACCGATTGTCCCACAGCACCAGGTCGCCAGCCCGCCACTTTTGGTACCAGGCGAAGCGCTGCTCGGTCGCGTGGGCCCACACTGCGTCCAGCAGCGCCTCGCTCTCCTCGACCGACAGGCCATGGATGTAGGCGCCGGGCCGGCGCCCGAGAAACAGAGCCTTGCGCTTGCTGATGGGATGCAGGCGGACGAGGGGATGCACGGCGCCCGGCGTGTGGCGCACGTCGAGGGTACGCTGGAAGCCCTTGCGCAGCTCGCCGGCCGAGTTGCGGCTGGAATCGTGGATGCAGGTCCGGCCCTCGACGGCGCGCTTGAGCTCCGCCGGCAGCGTCTCATAGGCCGTGTACATATTGAGGAAACCGGTATTGCCGCCGTCGGGCGGCACTTCCAGCGCGTAGAGCAGCGAGGCGCGCGGCGGCAAGGGATTGTACGACATGTCAGTGTGCCAGACGAGCTCGTAGCTGCCCAGCCCGCCCACCGGCTTACCGTCCTTGACGACGCTCGAGATCACCGTCACCCAGTCCCGCGCATCCTTCTCCAGCCCCGAGTCGCCGCGGTCGAAGTTCGCGGCCGCGATCGGCACGCGGTCGAGCTCGCCGAAGCGAGCGCTGAATTGCATCAGCATGCGATCGTCGATACGCTGTCCCGAGAAGCGCAGCACCAGATGTTCGCTCCACGCTCCGGCGATCTGGCCGAATGCACTCTCGCTCACCGGCTTGGACAGGTCGACGCCATGCACATCGGCACCCAACGCGCCACCAGTCGGCTGGATCCAGACTTCGCTCATGGCTTTCTCCACACCTGCCGGCAGTTTGCCACGAAAGAGTCACGCCGTGCATCCAATCGCTACGCCAAGCGTTGATGCATGGAGAACATGTCTGCCCACCGCGCTACTCGTGCCTTCTGGCCTTTTCGGGCCGGTGAATCGGTGTGGTTGACGTGGTTGGTGGCACTGGCCGCACTGCTCGTGATGGCACCTGGCGGGTCGGCCGAGGCACGGACGGCAAAAATCGCCCTCGTCGTCAGCGGAGACGAGCAGATGCAGGCCGACCTCAAGGAACTGGTCGAGCGCTTCGAGAAGGACCAGCCGCTGACCGGCGACAGCCTCGGCCTGCTCCAGGGAGCGCAGGCGGCTGCCGGCAGGATCAATACCGCTCTGCGCTCGCGCGGCTATTACGACGCCACCATCAAGGCCACGGTCGACGGTCGGCCGATCGCCGAGCCAGGCGCGCTGGATGCGATCGACGCGCGGCCGGAGAACGAGCCCGTGTCCTTTGCCTTCGACGTCGCGACCGGACCACGCTACCGCATTGCCGATGTCGCGATCCGTCCGCCGACTGCCCAGGCGTCTCTGCCGGCCATCGACCGGGCCAGGCTCGGCCTGTCGCCAGGCGACCCGGCCGACGCCGCCGCCATCCTCGAGGCGCAGGACAAGCTCCTCGCCGAACTGCGCAAAGAGGGCTATGCGCTGGCCAGCATCAAGCGCGACGTCGTGGTCAATCACGCGACGCGCGAGGCCACGGTGACCTTCGTTGCCGAGACCGGCCCGCTCGCCCGCATGGGTCCGGTGCGCTTCTCGGGCACCGACAAGGTCGACACCGTCTGGCTGCAGCGCCGCGTGCCGTTCAGCGAAGGCGACCTGTACGACCCCGCCAAGGTCGAGACCATGCGTGGCAAGCTCACCTCGCTCGGCGTGTTCAATGCGGTGCGCATCAAGCCGGCGACCACGCTCGACGCCAACGGCCAGCTGCCGTTCGACGTCGAGTTGACCGATCGGCCGGCGCGCTCGATCGGCTTCGGCGTCTCCTACGAAACACAGCTCGGCTTCGCCGTCTCGGGCTTCTGGACCCATCGCAACCTGTTCGGCCAGGCCGAGAGCCTGCGGCTGACGGCCGAGCTCACCCATATCGGCCAGGGCTATGCGATCCTCGATACCGGCTTTGCCTTCCGTGCGGCCTTCCGCAAGCCCGACTGGTGGCTCGCCGGCCAGGATGCGCGGCTGGAAGCGGCCGGGCTGCGGGAGGTGCTCGACGCCTACACCCGTAACGCGGTAACGGTCTATGCCGGCTTCGATCGCACCTTTTCGCCGCGCTGGCAGGCGCGGCTGGGAATCGCCGGCGAGCTCTCGCGCATCACCCGCAACGGCATCACCATGGATTACGACCTGGTCGGCCTGCCGCTGTCGATCCTGTACAATCACGCCAACAGCGACCTCAATCCGACCGCGGGCTATCGCATCGATCTCGACGTCACCCCCTGGGTCTACAGCCGCGACTTCTTCACCGTCATCCGCCTGACCGGCCGCCACTACTTCGACTTCAGCGAAGACGGCCGCAGCGTGCTGGCCACGCGCGCCTCTCTCGGCAGCGAGCCGGCGATCAGCATCGGCGGCATTCCGCCCGACAAGTATTTCTATGCCGGCGGCGGCGGTTCGGTGCGCGGCTTCGTCTATCAGTCAGCCGGTCCGCGCGACGCCTTCAACAACCCGCTGGGCGGCGCCAGCGTCGTCGAGGCCAACGTCGAGTTCCGCCAGCGCATCGGCAAGTCGTGGGGCGCCGTGGCGTTCGTCGACGCCGGCAGCGCCTATCCCTATTTCTTCCCCGACTTCTCGTTGTTCGCGCCGCGCATCGGCGCCGGCGTCGGCGCCCGCTACTACACCGACTTCGGCCCGGTGCGCGTCGATGTCGGCTTCCCGCTGAACCGCCGGGAGGGCGATCCGGCGTTCGGTGTCTATGTCAGCCTGGGTCAGGCTTTCTGATGCGAGTGCGCAGGATCCTGGCGATCGGCGTGGCCGGGCTGGTCGGTCTTCTCGTCATCCTGTTTGCCGCCCTGCAGACCGCGCCCGGCCAGCGCGCCCTGGTCGGGTTGATCTCGCGAACGGCGTCGGGACCGGACGGCGGGCTCGAGCTCAGCGGCCTGAGCGGCTTCTTTCCGACCGATCTTCGCGTGGCGTCGATCTCGTACCGCGATCGCGACGGGCCGTGGCTGACGGTGGAGAACGCCCATCTGCGCTGGTCCTTCACATCGTTGCTGCGCGGGCGTCTGCTCATCGAGACCTTGAGCGCCGATCGCGTCGCGATCCTGCGTCCGCCGCTGCCGGCCAAGGCGGAGGCCAAGAGCCGCGGCGGCGGGGCCGTGCGATTGCCCGTCGGCATCGACCTCAACGAACTTGAGATCGGCGATCTTCACCTGGCGGCGGCGGTGGCTCGCGTCGATTCGCGCTGGAAGCTCAGCGGCCACGCCGTCCTGCCAGCCGATCTCGCCCAGGGCAAGGTGATCCTCAAGGGCGACCGCATCGACGGGCCCGACGGCCGGCTGTCGGCGGATATCGGCTTCGACCTCGAGCGCCGCACCGTCGACGGCGAGGTGAGCCTGAGCGAAAAGCACGGCGGCCTTGTCGCAGCGCTGCTGGAGCGGCCGGATATCGAAGACCTGTCGATTCGGCTGGCCGCCCGAGGCGACGCGCAGGCCGGCAACGCCGAGCTCGTCGTGTCGGCCGGTGAGGCAGCCCGCGCGAACGGCAAGGCGACCTGGAAGCCGGACGGCGCCGCGACGTCGGTTGCGGTGCAGCTCGACACCGCAGCGCCGGGCCTGCCGCAGGGCCGCATTGCTGATGCGGTGCGCGAACCGATGGCGCTCAGCGCCCGCGCCGTCATCGGCGACAGCATCGTCACGCTGGACGAGCTCAAGCTCAGCACCGGCCCGCTCGGCCTGGAGGCATCGGCGCGTTACGACCGCGCGGCCGACCGGCTGGACGGCACCGTTACGCTGCGAGCCGCGGAACCCGGGCCGCTCGGTCCGTTCGTCGGCGGCGCGACGTGGCGTGGTCTGCACCTCGAAGTGAAGCCCGATCTTGCCGGCCTGTCGCGCAAGCCGCAGGGAACGATCAAGATCACTGGCGGCGCCGACGATGTCTCGCTGGCCGCGATCGACAAGCGCCTGCCGCCACTCGGCGCCGTCACGCTGGCCGCCGATGTCGGTCTTGCCGAGGATGGCAAGATCACCGCGCGGTCGCTCGATCTCGGCACCGCGATCGCTTCGGTGACGGGCGGCGGCTCCTACCTGCCGGCCAGCCAGGTCGGAGACGCCAAGGTCACGCTGGCGGTGCCGAGCCTGGCGCCGCTTTCGGAACTCGCCGGCACGCCACTTGCGGGGAGTTCGACCGTCGACCTGACGGTGAATACCGATCGCGACGGCATCAAGCTGGGATGGAACGGCACGGTGAACAACGTGAAGGCGGACGGCCTGCCTGCCGAGCTGGTCACGGCGCCGGTCGAGCTGTCGGGCGCCGCGACATGGCGTTTCGACGAAGCGTGGACGCTGAGCGATGCTCGTGTGGCGAGCGGCGATGCCGCGCTCGTCGTGTCCGGCCGCGGCCGCGCGGCGACCGGCGAGCTCGACCTCGCGCTCGCCCTGCCCAAGCTCGATTTCCTCAGGGCCGGGGTCGGCGGGGCAGCGAAGATCACCAGCAATATCCGGCTCGGTGCGGACCGTACCGACCTCAGGCTGGCCGCCGAGCTCAGTGACCTCGTGCGCGGACAGATCGCCTCGCGCAAGCTTACGCTGTCGGCGAACGGCTCGCTCGATGCGTCGGGAGCGGCGAGCGGCGAGGTCAAGGCGAGCGGCGATCTGGCGGCTCAGCCGCTGACGCTCGATGGCCGCTTCTCGCTAGACGCCGCGGGGGGCGTCGTCGTCCCGACTTTCCAGGGGCGGTGGGCGAGCTTCGTGCTCGATGTCAGCGACTTCGCCGTCACCAAGGGCCGAACCTCGGGCCATGCCCGCCTCGAGGCCGCTCGCCTCGGCGATGCTTCCGGCCTCGCGGGCACGGCGCTCGGCGGTTCGCTGGAAGCGGAGATCACCGCCGAGGACCAGACACCCGACGGCCGGGTGACGGTGCGCGTGCAGGGCAACGAGCTTCGCGTCAACACGCTCGCCATCGGCGCTCTCGACCTGCGCAGCACCATCGACGATCCAATGGCGGCGGCCAAGGTCGACGCCACACTGGCGGCCAGTCTCATTGCCGGCGCGGCCGACATCAACCGATTGAACGCCACGGCGAACGGCGACCGGCAGACGCTCAACATCACGCTGCAGGCCGTCGGCGCCCAGACTGCCGCAAATGCCACGGCCAAGGTCGAGCTGTCGGGCGACGATCTTATCATCGGCCTGTCGCGCTTCGATGGCCGCTATGGCGCCATACCCGTGGCGCTGGCCGGACCGACGCGCGTTCACATCGCCGGACCGCGCGTGGCCATCGATCCGACCAATCTGCGCGTCGGCGGCGGGCGGCTGGCGGTGCGCGGCACGCTCGCGCCGTCGGGCAGCGATCTGCAGCTCGAGCTGGCGGCACTGCCATTGTCGCTGATCGACGCCTTCGCACCGGGCACCAATCTCGACGGCACCCTTCAGACCAAGGTGCGAGTCCAGGGCAGCATGGATGCGCCGGCGATCGACGCCACTTACAGCGTCGCGGGCCTGCGCATGCGGCGACCAGAAGCGGCGCTGGTGCCGGCGTTGGCCGTGCAGGGCTCAGGCTCGCTGATCGGGCAGCAGGCGAGCATCGACGCTCGGGTGAGCGCGGCTGCGACGAACCTGACGGTGAAGGGGAAGGCAACGCTGCCGCGCGGCGCGGCTCCGGTCTCCGGCTCGGCCACCATCGGCGGTACCATGGATCTCGCGCCATTCGCGCCGCTGCTGGGCAACGACATCCGCAACGTCACCGGCAGGCTGCAACCGAACCTGACGGTCGACATTGCCGGCTCGCGGGTGACCGGCAACGGCAGCATCGACTTCTCCAACGGCGCCGTCTCGATGCCCGAGTCAGGCCTGCGATTGAGTGGCGGGGAAGGGCGGTTTGTCCTGCAGGGCGACACGCTGCAGGTGCAGCGGCTCAACTTCCAGACGGCGCGCGGCGGTGGTGTCTCCGTCACCGGCGCGCTGCGGGTCGATGCGCAAGAAGGGTTGGCGCCCGATCTCACCATCACCAGCCGCAACGCCCTGCTGGTCAGCCGGCCGGATCTCGTGGCCAGCATCTCGAGCAACATCAAGGTGACGGGATCGACGCAGGGCGGCATCAGCATCGCAGGTCCGGTCACCATCGATCGTGCAGAGGTCATGGTCGGCGGGGAGCAGTCGGCATCCTTCCCGACCCTGGAGGTGCGCGAGATCAACAAGCCCGGCGGCGAGGCGACGGCGACCAACGTCGTGCGACCCGCGCCGGCCAAGCCGCCGCCGCGCGC
>JAEZHS010000462.1 GCA_023436825.1 Pseudomonadota bacterium
GTGACCTGCCTCGACGGCTACGAGATGGCGCGCAAGGGCCGCGCCGGCGCCGCGCTGGGCATCGCCGGCATCGGCTCGTTCGTGGCCGGCACGGTCGGCGTCATCGGCATCTCGTTCCTGTCGCCGCCGCTCGCCGAGCTGGTGTTGAAGTTCGGGCCGGCCGAGTACGCCATGCTGATGCTGGCCGGCCTGTCGATGGTCACCTACATGTCGCATGGCTCGCTGCTGCGCGCGCTGCTGATGGCGGCGTTCGGCCTGCTGCTGGGCAGCATCGGCGCCGATCCTCTCAACATGACGCCGCGTCTCACCTTCGGAATCCTGGCGCTGGGCGACGGCGTGAACCTCGTGCCGCTGGCGATCGGCCTGTTCGGCATCTCCGAGGTGCTGTTCATGGCGCGCCAGAAGGCCGAGGACATGAAGGTGCTGCCGCCACCGTCGCGGCTGCTGGGCTTCATGCCGTCGCGCGAGGAGGCGCGCCGGTCGGTCGGCCCGATCTGGCGCGGCACCGTGATGGGGTTCCTCGTCGGCCTGCTGCCGGGCGGCGGCGCGGTGCTGGCGTCGTTCCTGTCCTACGGCATGGAGCGCAAACTCTCGAAGCGGCCCGAGGAGTTCGGCAAGGGCGCCGTCGAGGGCCTGGCCGGGCCGGAATCGGCCAACAACGCCGGCACGGCCGGCGCCTTTGTGCCGCTCCTGTGCATGGGCATCCCGGCGAATGCGGTGACGGCGCTGCTGCTCGGCGCCTTCATCATCCACGGCGGCACGCCGGGGCCGACGATCCTCGAGCGTCAGCCCGAGGTCTTCTGGGGCGTCGTCGCCAGCATGTACATCGGCAACGTGATGCTGCTGATCCTGAATCTGCCGCTGATCGGCCTGTTCGTCAGGATCCTCGACGTACCGCGCGCCTACCTCACGCCGATGATTCTCGCGGTGTGCCTGATCGGCGTCTATTCGTCGAACGGCAATCCCGCCGACATGGTGATCGCCGTGATCTTCGGTTTCGTCGGCTACGCGCTGCGCCGCTTCGGTTTCGATCTCGGTATCGTCATCCTGGCCTACGTGCTGGGACCGATCTTCGAGCGCTCCGTCCGCCAGGCGCTGGCGATCTCCAACGGCGATCCGACCATCTTCTTCCACAGCACGCTGTCGACCAGCTTCGCCATCGTCGCCGTCGTGCTGCTGATCGCAGGCCTCTGGCCGAAGCGGCTGGGCAGTCAGGCCTGACGGTAGCCGATCTGCTGGAAGAAGCGGTCAATCTCGGTGGCCGCTGCGTCTGGCGTCTCGTAGTGGACGAAGTGTCCGGCGTCTTCAGCTATGCTGGCTTCGACGTTTTCGAAGTACTCCGGCACGACGTCGATCCAGTCGCTGCGCAGCACCGGATCGTGGCGACCCCAGAAGACGCGCGCCGGCTGGGCGATCTTCGGCGGCCTGGGCGCGGTGCCCGCCATAACGGCGAGCCGGCCGGCGTTCTGCGACACGTACCAGTTGAAGCCGCCCTGGAGGTTGCCGGGGCGCAGGAAGTTGTCGACCCAGAGCTCCAGCACGCCGTCGAACGCGTCCTTGCGATGAGACCAGTGCTTCAGGAAATGGCTGAAATAGGCACGACACGTGTCGCGCGAGGCGCCGACAAGGGCCGGCGCGAACGTCATCTGGTGGAAGGTCTGGTACCAGATCTCGTTGATCTGGCGCGTGTCGCGAAAGCGCGCGCCGACGCCGTGCGTGGCGCAGTTGAAGAAGAACAGGCCGGCGACCTTGGACGGGTGGTTGATGGCCAGGCGTTGCATGACAAAGGCGCCCACGTCATGGCCCACGAAGCCCGCGCGATCGATGCCCAGCGCGCTCATGACCGCTGCGATGTCGTCGGCCAGCACGTCGGGTCCCGCCTGGTCGGAGCGATCCGGCGTGGGATTGCCGCTTTCGCCGAAGCCGCGGAAGTCCGGCGCGATCAGTCGGTAGCGATCCGACAAGCGGTCGAACACCGGCTCCCATGTCGCCCAGAACTCCGGCCAGCCGTGCAGCAGCAACAGCGGCGGGCCGTTTCCGCACTGCGCGACATGGGTCGTGAAACCGCGTGTCTCGACGGAGGTGTGCTGGATCGCGGGCATGGGTAGACTCCTGGCCTGACCTGCGGGAGGAACCGATGAGTGGTCCCATTCACTATGACACGTCGCTGCCCGGCATTGCGCGCATCGTCCTCGATCGTGCCGACACCAGGAATGCCCAGGACACGGCGTTTCTCTACGCCCTGAACGACGCCTTCGACCGCGCCGCGCATGACGACGCGATCAAGGTGATCGTGCTGTCGGCCAACGGGCCGCATTTCTCCTCGGGCCACGACCTGCGCGAGGTCGACGGTCACGGCAACATGCGCAAGCACGAGACGGTCGGCACGTGGTCGGGCTTCGGCAAGCCCGGCGCGGAGGCGCAGTATGCCCGCGAGCAGGAGATCTACCTCGGCTTCTGCGAGCGCTGGCGCAACATTCCCAAGCCGACAATGGCGCTGGTCCAGGGCAAGGTGATCGCGGGCGGCCTGATGCTGATCTGGCCGTGCGACCTGATCGTGGCTTCGGAGGATGCGGAGTTCCTCGACCACACCGTGGCGATGGGCGTGGGCGGAGCGGAGTTCTTCGCCCACCCCTGGGAACTCGGCGTGCGCAAGGCCAAGGAGTTCCTGTTCACCGCCGACTGGATCAAGGCGGAGGAGGCGCATCGCCTGGGCATGGTGAACCACGTCGTGCCGCGCGCCGAGCTGGAGTCCTTCGGGCTGGCCATGGCCGAGCGCATCGCCCAGAAGCCGCTGTTCGCGCTGAAGCTCACCAAGCAGGCGATCAATGCCGCCCAGGACGCCCAGGGCCGCGTGAACGCCATGCAGACCTCCTTTGCGCTGCATCACCTGGCCCATGCCCACAACATGCTGGCACACGGCAAACTGGTGGACCCCACGGGCTTGATGCCGGCCATCAAGAAGCATCAAAAGGCCGCCGAATAGGGTCGATTGTGACGGCGGGCGGCCTTGCAGCGCGGCCCGTCTTCTGTATGTTCCGCGCCACCATGAAGCCCCAGAACATCGCCATCGTCGGCGCCACCGGCGCGGTCGGAGTAGAGATCCTCCGCGTCCTCGAGCGACGGAACTTCCCGGTCGCTTCCCTCAAGCTGCTCGCCTCGGCCCGCTCGGTCGGCAAGACGCTCGAGTTCAAAGGCAAGCCGTACAAGGTGGAAGAGCTGAAGGCTGACGCCTTCAAGGGCTGCGACATCGCCTTCTTCTCGGCGGGTGCCACGCGCAGCCGCGAGTTCGTGCCGGCCGCCAGGGCAGCGGGCTGCGTCGTGGTCGACAACTCGGCGGCGTTCCGCATGGATCCTAACACGCCGCTGGTCGTGCCCGAGGTGAACAGCAGAGACCTCGCCAAGCACAACGGCGTGGTCGCCAACCCCAACTGCACCGCCGCCATCCTGTCGGTCGCCGTATGGCCGATCCACCAGGCGGCCGGCGTGAAGCGCATCATCGTCTCGACCTATCAGTCGGCCTCGGGTGCGGGCGCCGCCGCCATGCAGGAGCTGGAGGACCAGGCGCGCGACTTCTCGGCGGGCAAGGAGATCAAGCGTTCGGTGTTCCCGCACCAGATCGCCTTCAACGTCTTCTCTCACAACACCAAGGTCGCCGAGAACGGCTACAACGAGGAAGAGAACAAGGTCGTCGAAGAGACCCGCAAGATGTTCCATCTGCCGTCGCTTCCGATCGCACCGACCTGCATCCGCGTGCCCGTGCTGCGTGCGCACTCCGAAGCGATCACGCTCGAGCTCGAGAAGCCGCTGTCGCCCGAGGAGGCGCGCGCTATCCTGGCCAAGGCGCCGGGCGTGAAGGTGGTGGACGATGCCGCCGCCAACCACTTCCCGATGCCGCTCGAGGCCAGCGGCGATCTCGACGTCCATGTCGGCCGCATCCGCCGCGATCTCTCCAACCCCAACGGCCTGATGCTGTGGGTGGCGGGCGATCAGCTCCTGAAGGGCGCCGCCTGGAACGCCGTCCAGATCGCCGAGGAACTGGCCAAGCTCTCGGCCAAGCCGCTGGCGGCGGAGTAGAGTCC
>JAEZHS010000524.1 GCA_023436825.1 Pseudomonadota bacterium
TCGGACAGTTACGCAAGTTTCGCAACCGGAATCGCTCTCGTCGGCACGCCGGGCGCCGGCCCGCCCGGAGGCAAGCGACCGGACGGGCCGCGTGCGGCGTGCCGCAGCCTTTTGGGTCTCGGATCAACGATGCAAAGAGCGGGAACGCGGGAAAGCCGCGCAACGGGGCGACGATATAACCAAAGTGCGGTTTTGTCAATAACCTAAGTCAAGACCGTCAATTTCGTTTTCGTGAATTCTTTCGCACCATAGGGGGCCACCTCAGGCGGGCAGAACCGGCGATCACGCCATCCGTTGTGTCGCCGGCCCCGAGTGCCAGCAATGCTGTCACTCCGACACTTCGTCGTGATCCTCATCGAGCGGCCGGCTCTGCAGATCCTCGCGAAACTCCTCGCGCCTGCAGTGCATGCAGTCTAACGACCCCTGATGCGCCGCCAGGCGGCGAAGGCGCGGCGGGCGTTCTCGCCGCTCGGGATGTGCAGGCCGTAGACGCCGCCGCCGGAGCTCACCTGCTCGGCGACGAATTCCTCGTAGGCCATCGCCTCGACCGCTTCCTCGGCGATCTGGTCGGCGAGGTTGGCGGGAATGAAGAGCAAGCCGGCGCGATCGCCGAACAGGACATCGCCGGCTTCGATCGGCAGAGGCTTCGCGGGTGGGCCCGGCGCTCGTTGCCAGGCCGGCAATCCGGAGCGCGCGATTTCGGCAGCGTTGCGCAGCGGGCTGTTGCTGACGACGCCGGCCACCTTGCGCCGCGTCAGCAGCGCCAGCGGCGCAGACGTCACGCTGCTCTCCATGACGAGTACGGCTGCAGGTGGGCAGGCGTCGGCGGCAGTGGCGGCCTCGCCGACCAGCGCATCCTGAAATGGCGAGAGTGGCTTGAGGCCCGATAGCGACTGACGCCGCAAGCCGTGCTTCGCGAGCGCGGCCGCGATGCGGGCCGTGCCGACCGATAGAAGCTTGTCACGGATGGCCTGTGCCAGCGCCATCGATCAGCCTCGCCGCAGCGCCTTGTACCGCTCCAGGCTTTCGGCGGGCCAGGTCTTGGGGATGTCGTAGAACTCGGGCACCGCGGTCGCCCCCTCGGGCAGCACGACCCAGGGCTGCCTGGACATGGTGAAGATGTGGATGTCGGGCGGCATGGCGTCGGGATTGTCGAGCGTGCCGACGCGCACGAAGCGCACCGCGTCGCCGGCGCCCGGATAGTTGCTCCACACCGCGATGCGGCACTTGGGGCAGCGCCAGATCTTCTGTCCCTTGCCGCTCTCCGACGGCGTCAGGATCATCTCGGGCTCGCCGGCCAACAGCTCGACGCGGTCGGCCTCGATCATGGCGTTGAGCACGAAGGCCGAGCCGGTCTCGCGCTGGCACCAGCGGCAATGGCAGCAATGCACGAACAACGGCTTGGAGGTCATGCGGTAGCGCACGTTGCGGCAGGTGCAGCCGCCGTCGTGGGTCTGGGTGTTGCTGGCCATCGTATAAGTCTCCCAGCTAAGCTTGGCGCCTGAGATAGCACCGAGCGAAGGGGAGAGAAATGGCCGGACGGCTTGCAGGCAAGGTGGCGGTGGTGACCGGCGCGGCGCCGCGCGGCGAGGGTGTGGGCAACGGCATGGCGACCGCCATCATGTTCGCCCGCGAGGGCGCCAAGGTGGTCCTGGTCAATCGCAGCGCCGAGCGCGCCGAGAAGCTCGCCAAGCAGATCAAGGACGAGGGCGGCGAGGCCGCGGTATTCGCAGGCGACGTCGCCAAAGCCGATGCGGCGGAGGCGATGGCTCGGTTCGCGGCAAAGACCTACGGACGACTCGACATCCTGCACAACAATGTCGGGGTGGGCGCACCGGGCACGCCGGAGACCGTGACGCCGGCCGACTGGCACAAGGTGCTGGAGGCCAACCTCACAACCACCATGCTGTGCACCAAATACTGCATCCCCGAGATGAAGAAGGGCGGCGGCGGCTCGATCATCATGGTGTCGTCGATCGCGGGCGCGGTCGGCCTGATGGGCAGCCCGGGCGCCGTCGCCTACTCGACGGCCAAGGCCGGCCTGCACGGCTTCACCCAGTCGGTGGCGGCCGACTATGCGACCGAGAACATCCGCGCCAACTGCATCATCGTCGGCTCGGTGCACACGCCGATGGTCGCACACCTTGGCGCCGAGGCGCGCGAGCGGCGCAAGAAGATGGTGCCGATGCAGACCGAGGGCACGGCGTGGGACATCGCCTACGGCGCCGTATATCTTGCATCGGACGAATCGCGCTGGGTGACGGGCGTGCTGCTGCCGATCGACGGCGGGCTCGTGGCGCTCAGGGCGTGGCCACGCTGAGGGCGGGGCACAATGGGGGGAGACATCGAGAATGTACAAGTCGGGAGCAATCACGATCATTGCCGCTGCAGCGGCGATGATCGCCAGCGGTGAGGCCGCCGCACAGACCATCATCGACATGAAAGGCACCTGGACCGGCACGGCGGAAGCGATCGTCGACGGCCCGGCACAGCATCATCCGGCGCCTGGCGCCGACGGCACCAGACCCGCGGGAAAGTACCGGTTGAGCGAACAGTCTTTCACCCTGGCCATCGAAGGCCAGACCGGCAGGCGCTTCTGGGGAACGACCTCCTCGGCGAGCAAGACGGAACGAATCATCGGTTCGCTGTCGGTCGACGGCAAGTCCATCCACATGGTCGACGACGACGGACTCCTGGACGGCACCATCGTGACTGCCGACGTGTTCAACGTCTGCTATCGCCACGTCAACGGGGGCTCGGCCGTCGTCGCCTGCGCCGTGGTTTCACGCAAGAAGTAGACGGCTATCTCGCCGCTGCCTGCCGGTCGTGGTGCCAGGTGTAGAGGCCGCTCGCCACGACGACGGCGGCTCCCAGGATCGTCCAGCCATCCGGCACGTCGCCGAACATCAGCACGCCCAACAGCGTCGCCCACACCAGCAGCGTGTAGTTGTAGGGCTGGATGGCGCCGGCCTCCGCGTGGTCGAGGGCCTTGATCATCGCATAGTTGCCGACTGCGCCGACCACGGAGATCAGGGCCATAAGGATCCAGGCGGTAGCGGTGGGCCACTGCCAGCCGATCGGTCCGACGAAGGTGGTGGCGATCAGCGGTACCAGCGCCGCCCAGATGAGTGACGTGTCGGCCGAATCATGCCGCGCGGCAAGCCGGGTCAGGATCTGGTAGGTGGCCCACAGCACGGCGCCGACCAGCGGCAGCAGGACGGGCCAGTCGAGGTCGCGCAGGCCCGGCCGGATGATCAGCAGGACGCCGACGAAGCCCGCCGCAACGGCCAGCCAGCGCGTAGGTCCCGCCTTCTCGCCAAGCAGCAGAACGCCGAGAGCAATCACCAGCAAGGGCGAGGTCGCTGCGACGGCATGTGCGTCGGCCAGCGGCAGGTAGCGGAAGGCGAGCACGAAGACGGCGCTTTCGATGATCAGGATCAGCGAACGCGCGATCTGCAGCCGCGGCCTGGCGGTGCGCAGGCTGCCGATCAGGCCTCGGCGGCGCACGATGGCCCAGCAGAACAGGAAGATGAGCGCGCAGCGGATCCACATGATCTGGCCGACCGCGTAGTCGGCGACCAGGAACTTGCTGATCGCGTCCATGCTGGCGTAGCACAGCGTCGCTAGCACCGTGAAAAGGGCTCCCAGTCCCGACCCTCGGCGTGCGTTGTTGCGCGCCGTCACTCCGCTGCCGCCCGCCGCGCCGGCGGGCGAAAGGCCGGGATCACGCGCTCGGCGAACAGTTTCAGGCTCTTCATCGTCTTCTCGCGCCCATAGTAGGGCGGGTAGTGCAGCAGCAGGGAGGTCATGCCGGTCTTCGCCTGCATTTCGCGCAGGCGGGCGATCACGGTCTCGGCCGAGCCGTGCAGCAGGGTCGAGGCGAGATCGTCGTACTTGATGGCGGCGCCCTTCTCGGAGACCGAGCCGAGATAGCCGCCGGTGCCCGAGCCGCCAAAATGTGAGATGTGGCGCACGATCGCTTCCTCGGTCTCGGCGCGCGCCTCGGCATCTGTGTCGGCGATGTAGACCCAGCGGGCAATGTCGATCTCGCCCGCCGCCGGGTTCCTGCGCCGCTCCGCCGAGGCCGTCGCGAGCTCGCGCTTGTAGAGCGCCGTCTGCGCCGCCAGCGTCTCGACGCTGGGCAGCGTCGACAGCATCAGGCCGAAGCCGTTGCGGCCCGAATAGCCGATCGAGCGATCGGTGCCGCCTGCCATGTAGAGCGGCGGATGCGGCATCTGGACGGGATGCGGCAGCATCTCGTAGGGCTCCTTGACGGTCCCCTTGTAGTACTTGCCCTGGTGATCCCAGCGATGGCGATGCCAGGCATCGAACATCAGGCCGATCGGTTCCTCGACAATGTCGCGGCGATTGTCGAAGTCGCGGCCCAGCCCCTCGAACTCATAGGGGCGATAGCCCGAGCCCACGCCCAGGCGCACGCGGCCGTTCGAGAGGATGTCGACGAACGAGGTGTTCTCGACGACGCGGATCGGGTCGTAAAGCGGGAGCGTGATGACGGCGGCGCCGATCCTGATGCGGCTGGTCTTGGCCGCGAGGTAGGCCATGTAGGCGAAGCAGTCCGGCATGATGCCGTAGCTGGTGGCGAAGTGGTGCTCGGCGATCCAGGCCGTGTCGTAGCCCAGCCGCTCGGCCTCGATGACCTCGTCGGTCGTGCGCGCATGGACGTCGCGGTGGGGATAGGGCTCTTCCTCGGGGTTGGGATGCGACGTGAAAAGGATGCCGAATTCCATGTCTCCTCGCCCCTTCCTGATTGTCTGCGATCCTAGGACGGCAGCCATGCGCTCGCCAGCGATTGACCCCACTCTGCGGAAGGGTACGCTTTCCAAAATAACCGGAGGATCGCCATGGCATTCGACCTCGTCGTCAAGAACGGCATGATCGTCGATGGGTCCGGACTACCGCGTTACCGTGCCGACATCGCCGTGAAGGACGGCAAGATCGCAGAGATCGGCCGCATCAACGGCGCTGCCGCCAAGGAGACGATGGACGCCGACGGCCGCGTCGTCTCGCCGGGCTTCGTCGACGGCCACACCCACATGGATGCGCAGATCTTCTGGGATCCGATCGGCACAAGCTCCTGCTTCCAGGGCGTGACCACGGTGCTGATGGGCAACTGTGGCTTCACCTTGGCGCCCTGCCGCGAGGCCGAGGCCGACCTTGTCATGCGCAATCTCGAGCGCGCCGAGGACATCAGCCGCGCCGCCATGAAGGCCGGCATCAAATGGCGCTGGGAGACCTTCCCCGAGTTCCTCGATGTCCTCGAATCCCTGCCCAAGGGCATCAACTACGCGGGCTACATGGGACACTGCGCCTTGCGCACCTATGTGATGGGCCAGCGCGCCTTCACCGATGAGGCGACCGAGGACGATCTCAAGGCCATGCTGCATCACACACGAGAGTCGATCGCCGCGGGCGCGCACGGCTTCTCGACCACGCGCAGCGTCAGCCACATGACCTCGGACGACAAGCCGGTGGCGAGTCGCTTGGCCACCTGGGAAGAGTTCGCGACGCTGGTCAAGGCCATGGGCGGCGGCATGGTCGAGGTCGCGGGCGAACCGCGCGGCGATGCCGAGAAGGCGCGGCGCTGGTACGAGGACCTTGCCAAGCTCGCCATCGAGAGCGGGCGGCCGATCACCTTCGGCCTGTTCAACCGGCGCGCCGTGCCGGGGCATTGGCGCACCACCTTCGACATCATCGAGCGCACCGCCCGGCAGGGCGGCCGCATGTTCGCCCAGGTGCACAGCCGGGCGCTGAACGTGCTGCTCTCCTTCGAGACGCAGCTGCCGTTCGACAAGTGGGACGTGTGGCGCGACATGCGCAAGCTGCCGCTTTCCGAGCAGAAGCAGTGGCTGCTCGACGCCGACAAGCGCCGCAAGCTGGTCGAAGTCGCCACCAGGCCTTACGAGGGCCCCATCGTGCGCGGCGCGGAGGCGCGGCCGCCGGAATGGGACATGATCTATGCGCTCAGCGACATGAAGGGCCCGCACAAGACCATGGCCGAGCTGGCGCGCCAGAAGAACACCCATCCCGTCGACCTGATGATCGACATGGCGCTGGAACGAGACATGAAGTTCTTCATGATCCAGCCGATCGCCAACGAGGACCAGGCCGAGGCGCTGGAGCTGATGAAACATCCGCGCTCGGTCGTGACCTTCTCAGACTCCGGCGCCCACGTCTCGCAGATCATGGACTCCTCGCTGCAGACGCATCTCTTGAGCCACTGGGTGCGCGAGAAGCAGGCCTTCACCCTGGAGGAGGCGGTGAAGCTGATCACCAACGACACCGCCACCCAGTTCGGCTTCCACGATCGCGGCCTGCTGCGCGAGGGCATGGCGGCCGATATCGTCGTGTTCGATCCCGACACGGTGGGCCCACGCATGCCCGAGGTCGTGTGTGACCTGCCGGCCGGCGCCAAGCGGCTGAAGCAGAAGTGCGACGGCATGCACGCCACCATCGTCAACGGCCAGGTCCTGCTGCGCGACAACGAGCCGACGGGCAACCTGCCGGGCAGGCTGTTACGCAAGAAGGCACGCTAGACTCTTGTCGGACCGTGGGCCTGGAGGCCCACGGTCCGGCGAGAAGCTGCCTCAATCACGTCACTTGACTTCGCTGCGCCGCAACATCATATAGGCGGCGTCCGCAGGCCTGCGGACCTAAAAGGTTTCTCGCGATCGCGCGACGCGCCCCACAATCGGTAGGCGCTTCATCCCGAGACATCTCCCAGAAGAAAGAGCCCTCCCAGCCGCGCGCGGGAACGGGCCGAAAAGCCGCTCAGAGCGAGCGGCCGTAAGGATTTGTTTTTCCAGTGACTGATGTTTCCTTCGCGGATCTCGGATTGTCCGAGCCGCTGCTGCGTGCGTTGAACGCGGCCAGCTACACCCATCCCACGCCGATCCAGGCCCGCACCATTCCGGCGCTCCTGCAGGGCCGCGACGTGCTGGGCATCGCCCAGACCGGCACCGGCAAGACGGCGGCCTTCGCATTGCCCGTGCTGCAGCAGCTTGCCCAGCAGGGCGGGCGGGCGCAGCCGAAAAGCCCGCGGGCGCTGGTGCTGGCGCCGACGCGCGAGCTTGCAGTGCAGATCGCGCGCAGCTTCGACACTTACGGGCGCGGCCTCGGCCTTCGTCTCGGCATGGTGATCGGCGGCCTTGGCTTCGGTCGCCAGATCGAGACGCTGAACCGCGGCGTCGACATCCTCGTTGCGACACCGGGCCGGCTGCTCGACCTGATGGAGCGCGGCAATGTCCGGTTGGGCAACGTGACGTTCCTCGTCCTCGACGAAGCCGACCGCATGTTCGACATGGGCTTCATCAAGGACGTGCGGCGCATCGTCGGCTCGGTCGCCAAGGAGCGTCAGACGCTCCTGTTCTCGGCCACCATGCCGAACGACGTGGCGCGTCTCGCCTCGGACATCCTGCGCAATCCCGAGCGCGTCGAGATCGCGCCGCAGGGCCGCACCGTCGAACGCATCGACCAGGGCGTCTATTTCGTCAATGCCGCCTCCAAGCGCGCGTTGCTCAGCCATCTGCTGGCCGCCGCCGACCTCGAGCGCGTGATCGTCTTCACCCGCCCCAAGCGCGGCGCCAACCGCGTCGCCGAGGCGCTCGACCGGAGCGGCGTGCCGTCCGAGGCGATCCACGGCAACAAGTCGCAGAACGCCCGTCAGCGCGCGCTCGACAGTTTCAGCCGCGGCCGGGCTCGCGTCCTGGTCGCCACCGACCTCGCCGCCCGCGGCATCGACGTCCAGGGCGTGACCCACGTCATCAATTACGAGCTGCCAGCCGACGCCGAGAGCTACGTCCATCGCATCGGCCGCACCGCGCGCGCCGGCGCCTCGGGCATCGCCATCTCCTTCGTCGACGGCAGCGAGCGCGGCCAGCTCAAGAGCATCGAGCGCCTGACCAACCAGCGCATCACCGTGCTGGTGACCCCGGCCAACGAGGACCTGCCGCAGCAGGCCGCCCCAGCGCCGCTGTCGCGCGACCGTGAAGAGCGCCTGGACGACCGCGGTGAGCGCCGCGGCCCGCCGCGCCGTCATCGCGGCCAGCGTCCGCCGCGCCAGGAAGCTCATGGCGAGGAACGTCATGGCGAGCGGTCGCATCGCCCGCATGACCATCGGCCGCACGATCATCGCCCGAATGGCCACCATGGCAACGGCCATCGGCACGAACGTCCGCACGGCCACCAGCCGCACCGGTCGCATCAGGAGCGTCCACGCTCCTTCGAAGGCCAACGCGACTTCGGCGACTTTCGCGATCGCGCCCCCGAGCAGGGCCGACAGGAGGAACGTCCGCGCGGCCAGCGTTGGGAGGGCCAACGTCCGGAGGGGCAGCGTCCGGAGGGCCAGCGCCCGGATGGGCAGCAACGCCGGCCGCATTGGAAGAAGCGCCGTTTCGGCGGCCGCGGCCGCGCCGCCTGAGGCGCGCAACGGACCGGCTCGCGCCGTTTCGGCGGCGCGTAGCGAACGCTGTGACTGAACTGGGGCGCTGCACGGTCGGCGTCGGGTGAGGCGGCCCTTGACGTCGATGGTCGTCGGGCGTCTCCTTCGCCGATGGAACACCGGCTCGCTGCGATCGTAGCGGCAGACATGGTCGGTTACAGCCGGCTCATGGAGATGGACGAGCGCGGCACGCTCGCCCGCCTTCGGACCCATCGGATCGAGCTGATCGACCCCGTCATCGAGAAGAACAACGGCCGCATCATCAAGACCACCGGCGACGGCCTGCTGGTCGAGTTCCACAGCGTCGCCGACGCCGTGCGCGCCGCCATCGAAATCCAGGATCGTATGCGGCGGCGCAATTCCGATGTGCCGGCCGACCGGCGCATCGAGTTCCGCATCGGCATCAATCTCGGCGACATCATCTTCGAGGATGGCGATGTCTATGGCGATGGCGTGAACATCGCCGCGCGCGTCGAGCAGCTCGCCGAGGTCGGCGGCATCTGCGTCACCGCCGCCGTTCACAATCAGGTCGACGGCCGCGTCGAGGCGACATTCGACGATCTCGGCGAGAAGCCGCTCAAGAACATCAGCCGTCCGGTCAGGGTGTACCGCGTCCTGATGCAGGCCGATGGACGCGATGCCAGGCAGGCCGAGGGCGCGCGCGGCGTACACAAGGCCGCCGTGGTCAGGCCCAGCATTGCCGTGCTGCCCTTCGCCAACATGAGCGGCGATCCCGAGCAGGAGTTCTTCGCCGACGGCCTCACCGAGGATATTCTCACCGAGCTCAGCCGGCGGCGCGAGCTGTTCGTCATCTCGCGCACCTCCTCGTTCGTCTACAAGGGACAGGCGGCCAACCTGCGCGAGGTCGCCCAGAAGCTCGGTGCGCGCTACCTGGTCGAGGGCAGCGTGCGCAAGGCCGGCGACCGGCTGCGCATCACCGTGCAGCTGATCGATACCGCTACCGACGGCCATATCTGGGCCGAGCGCTATGACCGAAAGCTCGACGACATCTTCGCCGTCCAGGACGAGATCACCACGGCGATCGTCGCCACACTGCCCGGCCGGCTGGAAGCCGCGCAGCACGACCAGCTTGCAAGGCTGAAGCCTTCCAGCATGGCGGCATACGAGTGCGCGCTCGCGGCCAAGGTGCTGCACCACAAGGCCACGCGCGAGGACAACGCCGAGGCGCTGAAGCTCATCGACCGGGCGTTGTCGCTCGACCCCGACTATGCCCACGCCCATGCCTGGCGCGGCTGCATCCTGGGCCAGGCCTGGGGCTACGGCTGGGTCGCGGACAAGGACGCCGTCTTCAACGACGTGACGTTCGAGCTCGACCGGGCGATCGCGCTCGACGACAACGATGCCGACGTCCATCGCATCCTCGCCGCGATCGCCATCGTGCGCAACGACATGACGCGAGCACGCTATCACCAGGATCGTGCGCTGGCTCTCAATCCCAACTACGACCTCGTGGTCGTACAGATGGGCGAGCTCTTCACCTGGCTGGGCCAGGCCGCGGAGGGAATCGACTGGATCCGCCGGGCGATGAAGCTCAACCCTCACCACCCGCCGCGCTTCTGGGGTCATCTCGGCCGCGCGCATTTCGTCGGCCGCGAGTACGCCAAGGCCATCGAGGCGTTCATGCATATGACGAGCCACGATGCCCAGCTGCATGGCTTCCTCGCCGCGGCCTACGCCTACCTCGGCGACGGTACGGCGGCGGCGGCGCACATCGGCCGGCTGCGCGAGCTCGACCGCGCCCTCGACCTGGAGAAGTTGCTCGCCACCATGCACTACGCGCGGCAGGAGGACCTGCTGCATTTGAGGGACGGGCTCCGGAAAGCGGGCTACTGAGCAGGCCTTAAAGGTCCCTCGGGCTTCGCCCTCGGGATGACAGGATCATAGAATCCCTTCCTCGCGGAAGATCTCCAGGCACTTGCGCAGCGCGTTCTCGTAGCGCGCGCGCTCCTTAGCTATCGACTGGTCGTCCCACTCGAAGAAGCCGCGCTTGGTCTTGAAGCCGATGCGGCCCTCGTCGACGTTCTTCTGCAGGATCGGCGGCGGGCCGTCCGCGTTGGTGAGGTCGGGCCAGATGATCTTGGCGACGGCGCAGGTCGTGTCCCAGCCCGAATGCTCCTTCTGCACGATCGGGCCGGCCGCGGCGTAGCGGAAACCGAAGCTGAGCCGCACCGTGGCATCGATGTCCTCTGGCGAGGCGACGCCCTGCTCGATCAGCCACAAGGCCTCGCGCATCAAGGCGCCCTGGATCCGGTTGCCCAGGAAGCCGATGACGTCCTTCTTGACCTGTACCGGCCGCTTGCCGAGCGCACGCATGATCTCGCCGACGCGCTCGGCCTGGCTGACGTCGGTGTGGACCGAACGCACGACCTCGACCAGCGGGATGAGATGCGCCGGCATGAAGAAGTGCAGGCCCATCATGCGGCCCTGGGTCGCGAGGCCCTTGGCGATCTCGCTGATCGGGAAGCTCGACGAGTTCGAGGTGATGGCACAGTCGGGCCGCGCCAGCGCCTCCATCTCGGCGAACAGCCGGCGCTTCAGCTCGAGGTCCTCGGTCACCGTCTCGACCACGACATCGATCGTCTTCCATGACGCTTCCGGCAGCGTCGCATAGGTCGTGAGCCGCGACGTGTCGACGGGCTTGCCGAGTGCGGCGAGAGCGCGCGCGCAGGCGTCGGGAAGGCCCTCGCGCGTCGAGGCCGAGCGCGACACGACGTCCACTTTCCAGCCGCCACCCAGGAACATCGCGATGATTCCAACACCCATCGTGCCGCCACCCACCACGAGTGCATGACCCGGGGCATGGCGTTCGCTTTGCGACATTCTTGCTCTCCTCCCAACTCGACGGGCGCCCCGGTGGCGGGGCAATATCGCCGCTCATTCATTTAGCCCGTGGGGGAAACGTATGAGCGCCACCTACAAGGATATCGGCGTCAGCAGCGAAGGTCATGTCGGCATCGTCGAAATCCAGCGGCCGCCGCACAATTTCTTCGACAATTCGCTGATCAACCAGATCGCCGACGCCTTCGAGACGTTCGACCGCGACGTCAACATCCGCGCCTACGTGCTCTGTGCGCAGGGCAAGTCGTTCTGCGCCGGCGCCGATTTCGCCAACCGGCCGCAGACCGGCTCGGCCGAAAGCGGCAAGCACCTCTACAAGGAGGCGACCCGCCTGTTCCGCTCCAAGAAGCCCAGCATCGGCGCCATCCAGGGCCCGGCGATCGGCGGCGGCCTCGGCCTCGCCCTGATGCCGGACTTCCGCGTCGCCGCTCCGGAGGCGCGCTTTGCCGCAAACTTCACGCGGCTCGGCTTCCATCCCGGCTTCTCGCTGACCTTCACGCTGCCGCGCCTGGTCGGCCAGCAGCGCGCCAACCTGATGTTCCTGACCGGCCGCCGCATCGGCGGCGAGCAGGCGGTCGAATGGGGCCTCGCCGACGTGCTGGCGCCGCTCGCCGACGTGCGCAAGGAGGCGATGAAGCTCGCCCACGAGATCGCCGAATCGGCGCCGCTCGCCGTGATGTCGACCCGCGAGACCATGCGGCGCGGCTTCGCCGACGCCGCCGAGGCTGCGACCGAGCGCGAGCTCACCGAGCAGGACTGGACGCGCAAGACCGAGGACTTCAAGGAGGGCGTGAAGTCCTACGCCGAGAAGCGCCCGGGCAACTGGAAGGGCCGCTGATGGCCCAGCTCGCCGGCAAAGCCGCCATCGTCACCGGCGGCGCTTCCGGCATCGGCGAGGCGTGCTCGGAGACGCTGGCGCGCGAGGGCGCGTCGGTCCTCGTCACCGACGTCGACGATGCGCTGGGCAAGGCCGTCGTCGAACGCATCGCCAAGGCGGGGGGCCAAGGAAGTGGTAAGGCGCGCTACCTGCATCACGACGTGCGCGATGAGGCGGCATGGCCCGGCGTGATCGCCGAGGCCGAGAAGGCCTTCGGCCGCCTCGACATCATGGTCGCCAACGCCGGCATCGGCATCATGTCGCCGATCGAGACCATGACGCTGGGCGACTGGCAGAAGCAGCAGGCGATCAACCTCGACGGCGTGTTCCTGTCGATCAAGCATGCCATCCCGGCGCTACGCCGCCAGGGTGGCGGTTCGATCGTGCTGATGTCGTCGATCGCGGGTCTGCGCGGCGCGCCGGGCCTTGCCGCCTACTCGGCGACCAAGGGCGGCGTGCGGCTCCTGGCGAAGTCGGTGGCCCTGGAGCACGCTCACGACAACATCCGCTGCAACTCGGTCCATCCCGGCATCATCGCCACGCCGATCTGGGAGAAGATCCCGACCGGCGCCGAAGGCAACCGCCGCAACGCGCCGATCGATCCGCGCGAACGCGCGGCCATGATGGTGCCCCTGACCCGTGTCGGCGAGGCGCAGGACATCGCCAACGGCGTGCTGTTCCTGTGCACCGAGGCGGCCAATTACATGACCGGCCAGGAGCTGGTGATCGACGGCGGCATCACGGCCGGCGGCCGGCCGACGCGGCAGCAGCAGTAGCGCCGTGGCCGCCGCAGCAAAGGGCTGGATCGTCGTCGCGGCGCTGAGCGGCGCGATCTCCGTCATCGTCGGTGCTTTCGCCGCGCACGGCCTCGACCTGTCGACCGAGGCCGGCCGCAAGGCGCGCGAGTGGCTGCAGACCGGCAGCCAATACGAGGTGATCCATGCGCTGGCCATCATCGGCGTGGTTGCCCTGGCGCGCAACGCGATGCTGAACGCACCTGTGGCGCTCGTTGCCCAATGCCTGTTCCTGCTGGGCAGCGTGCTGTTCCCCGGCGCCCTCTATGCGCTCGCCTTCGGCGGCCCGCGATGGATGGGCGCGGTGGCGCCGATCGGCGGCGCCGCCTTCATCCTGGGCTGGCTGAGCCTCGCCCTTTCGGCGCTGATGAAGCCCGACGCTTGAACGGCTGAGCCATTATGAAGGCATCGAGTGGAATGTAAGACTGGCGCAGCGACGCGCCTTTTACCAGCGCGGCCCAGATGACGAGGGAAGCGGCGTGCGGGCTCATGCGGCGAGCCCCGGCGCGACGAGCTCGGGGTCGCTGCTGCCGGCGACTCCCAAAAGCTCGTAGACCAGGATTTCGTTGGCGCGGCCCTTGACTGCGACACGTCGGAGCGCACGCACCACGATGCGGTCTCCCAGGCATTCGTGAACGTTCTCGCTGATGCAGATCGACGTGCCGAACTGCTTGTTCAGCCCCTCGATGCGGGAGGCCACGTTCACGCCATCTCCCATGACCGTATAGCTCAGCCGCTCTGCCGAGCCGACATTCCCGACGACGACGTTGTCGCAATGCACGCCCAGTCGAACGCGCATGGGTCGGCGCCCTTCGCTCGCCCAGCGGCCGTTGAGGCGCTTCATGCGGCGGTCGGCCTTGAGAGCCGCGACGCAGGCGCGAAACACGTGGTCGTCGACGGCGGCCGGCGCACCCCAGAAGGCCATCACCGAATCGCCGATGAACTTGTCGATGGTGCCGCCCTCCCCGGCTATGGCGGATGTGACGACCTCGAAATACTCCGAGGCCTGCCGCGAAAGCTCGGGCGGCGACAGCTGCTCGGCGATCGTCGTGAAGCCTTCCACGTCGGAGAAGAGTACGGTCATGAAGCGCTGCTCCATTCCCGGAGCGAGCGGCTGGCCCGAATCGATCAGGTTCCGCACGATGCCGACGGGCGCGAACAGCGAGAAGGATTGCAGGGCGCTGTCCAGCAGCGCCGTCGCGCGCTGCAGCTGCGCGATCTCGCGGATGCGCGAGGTCGAAGGCGCCTTGCTGCCGAACGACAGCGAGCGCACGCGCTGGATGGCCTCGGATACGGCCTCGATCGGACGTGCTATCCGGCGCGCCGCGAAATAGATCAGGGCGCTTTCCAGCAGTGCGAGCACCAGCATCATCCAGATCAGGTTGCGATTGGTGCGCTTCAGGCTGCCCACGAAATCGTCGGTCGGGGCGACGACCAGGACCTGCCAGTGCTTGGAGGGCCCTGCCGGGAACGTGCTGAACAGGGCGACGTATTCCTTGCCCTCGGGCTCGAGCTCGAACCCGAAGCGATTGGGGCCGCCCGCGGCATGCCGGCGGACCGCCTCGACGACCTGCGGAGTGTCGAGATGCCCCCAATCGATCAGCTGCACCTGGCCATCGACGAGCCGCGCGGCCTTCTCCAACGCGGGATGGGCAAGCAGAAGGCCCTGCTGGTCGGCGATCAGGGTCAGGCTGTTGGGACTGGCCCTGTGCTTGCCGAGCAGCGCGGACAGGGCGCCGAACGTGATCTGGGCCGATGCGACACCGACGAAATTCCCCTCGACCACTATGGGGTAGCCGAGGGCGATGACGGGGTAGCCGGTATCGGGATTGATGAAGGGGTCGGTGACCGCCAGCGTCATGCTCTGACGCGCAAGCTGATACTGCGGCGCCGCCTTTCTGACATCGAGCTTGGTGACGACGGAGTAGCCGCCGAGCGGCATCGGCCACGTCTCGTAGAAGGTGCGGTGCCGCTGCCTGTCGGCGCCGGCGCTGAAGTCGTCGATGAAGCTCATGTGCCAGTTGGCGTTGGCCGGAATCCGGGAATCGCTGCGTCGGCGATCGTCGTCCATGCGGGTGACCACGCGATGGTAGCCGTCCTCGAAGCTCGCGTAGACGGCGTCGATCTGCGACGCCGAGACCAGGGCCTGGTAGAGCAGGTTCGCACTCTCGTCGGAACGGAAGAAGCCGGGCGTCGCCGCTTCGGCGGCCGCCACGAGGCGTAATGTGCTTTCCACTGGCGCCAGGAGATTCTTCGACATCTCCACCGCATCGTCGCGGGCGCGGTCGATGAATCTCCGCGAGAGGTCCGCGAGGTTGCGGGCATTCTCGTGGTAGCTGAAGACGATGACGAGGCCGAGCGCGGGCAGGATGAGCAGGGCGAAGAGGGTGGCGATGCTCACCTGCAATCGGGTATCGCGGCGCGCGGCGCGGTGCTTGAACCAGGCCATGGCCATCGACCGCTGTGGCGGCTGAGGATCGACTAGAACGCGAGTCGCGTTCGAAGTGTCGATGGGCGTCTGCTGGTTGTCAAACGACGCGCCGCTTACGCGCTGCTTACACTACGACAGCTGCTCGTCCATCAGCTTCAGTGCCTCGGCCGCGAAGGCGCGCATGTTGGCGACGCGGTCGTTGGAGCCGGTGCGCAGAGTGCGCGCAATCTTTCCCTTCGGGCCCACGACGGCGACGCAGGTGTGTCCCGCCGGGTCGCCGTAGGAGTTGCCGGTCGGGCCCGAGGCGCCGGTCTCGGCGAGGCCCCAGGTCGTGTTCAGCCTCTCGCGTACCAGTTCGGCGGCCAGCGTCGCCCAGGGTTCGGAGGAGGAGCGGATGCCTTTGCGCTTGCTCGGAGTCGCGGTCAGGAAGGCTTCGCCCGCCGGCCGCGTGTAGACTACGGCGCCGCCCATGAAGTAGGCCGAAGCGCCCGGAACGGCGAGCAGCACGGCCGAGATCAGGCCGCCTGCGGACGATTCGGAGACGCCGACCGTTTCCTTGCGGGCCTTCAGTTTCTCGCCGACCTTCTTGGCCAGCGGCAGGAGCGAGTCCATTTATGAGTCCCTTTTCTTGGTGAAGATGTCGAGCACCAGCGGTACCTGCTGGCCGAGCCAGATCGCCCGGTCGCGATGGTCTTCGAGGTCCTGGCCGGTGTTGGGGTGCACGAAGATCGTGAGGTCGCCGCGGTTGAGCGCCAGCCACGACAGAAGCGGTGCGAGCTGCTCGTTCTTGAACGCCACCTGGTAGCTGAAGCGCGGATGCGGGCCGACCGGCCTTTCGTGGAAGCGGCCCATCTCGATCTCGAACGTCTTCTCGATCTTCTCGCGCAAGGCTCGCGCGGGCTCGGTCGTGATGGCGTCGAAGTAGACGTGGGCGTGCCAATCCTGAATTTTCGCTGTGTCCATGCGCTCACCGTATCATATCACAGCACCCGCCTGTCGGAACCTTCTGCCGTTCCCCGATGCGAGCTTGCTTGCTAGGCTTGCCCCATCATGAACTTCGATTTCTCCGACGACCAGAAGCTGCTCAAGGAGCAGGTCCGCAAGTTCCTCACCGACAAGTGCCCGACCAAGGTCGTGCGTCG
>JAEZHS010000207.1 GCA_023436825.1 Pseudomonadota bacterium
GTGAAGCCGATCTGCCAGTCCCAGTAGTTGTTGTTGCCGATGCCGTAGTTGGTGAAGCGCTCGACATACTGGTTGCCGACCGCGCCGTAGACCTTGAAGGCGAAGTTTTCGTTGAAGGTGTAGGGGATCGGCACCGTGACCTGGCCCCACTTATACCAGCCGATGCCGGAATTGCCGAAGAAGTTGGGGCTGTAGCGCACGGCGCCCTGGATGGCGGCGACGCCGAAATCGTAGCCGAGCACCAGGCCGAACTCGTTGAAATCGTAGAACAGGTCAGAGGGCGCGCCGAGATAGTTGTACCGGATGTAACCCAGGTCGCCGGTCAGCTTGCCTTCGAGCGCCTTCAGTCTGAGGCCGGTGATGAGATCGACCTCGGCGATCGTGGGGTTGGTGTTGCCGAAATAGACGTTGCTGCCCCAGGCGCCGACATAGGCGCTGAGCGGCACCTTTTCGCTGACGGTCGGCGTCTCGTAAGTGAACGACGGCTGGATCGCGATCTGGCGCTGGGTCTGCGAGATGCCGCGATAGGAATAGTCGGTGGCAAAGGCGAAGGTCGCGGTCCACGAGCCACCGAACGGCGCCTTCCAGACTTCTTTCTCGGGAGGCGCTTCAGTCGTCTGCGCCGGACCCTGGCCGGGCGTCTGTGCAGGGGCCTGTGTCTGGGCCTGAGCCTGTCCTTGGACCTGGCCCTGGTTGGGATCCTGGGCGGCGGCCGTTCCTGCGAAGACGAATCCGACACCTGCCGCCAGCGCGGCCAATGCTCCCCGGCTCATTTGTCGTGCTCCTTGATGATGCGGGCCAGAGAACTACTGCCGATCTTAGGAAGTCCATGCGGAGCGGCGGCGCGAGACATAGGATTCGCATAGGAAGCGCCGCGCGTTTCAAACCAGCGGTCTTGTCCGGCCATACCAAAGGACAAGTGTCGGCGCTTTCCCCCGACTCATATGCTCGTCCTATGCGGCGCCATCGGGAGACGTCTCGAATTCCTACGTCGTCGTGGCCTCATATCCGGCGAGGAGAGAAACCATGCTCGATCTCGCCCTGTTCTTCGGATTTGCGCTCTTGTGCGTGTACATCGCCTACGAGCGTCTCTGTAACCGCTGGTAGGGCCGTCCGACTCGACGCTACCGGATGGCCGGGTGGCTCCTATGCCATTCCTATATCCGGCCCGCCCGTCCGCCGTCGATTTCTTATGCCCTTCCGGTCCACGCTGGCCCACCCATGAGACTGCCAATTCGTACCCTGTGGCGCTCGGTCGATGCCGACCATCGGGCGCCTTCCGCCACTGGCGAGTATCCAACACCCGGCGAGGTGTCGACCGAGATCGGCATGTTGCTGACGATCCATCTCGCAGCGGCTTTCGCCATCGCCCTGACCTTGCGCTTGTTCGGGATCGCCTAGGCGGTCCCGCACCGACATTCCCCGAGAGGAAGCAGCCATGCTCGATGTCATCCTGATTGCGGTCGGAACCGGCGCGTTCGCGCTGGCCATCGCCTATGCCTATGCCTGCGAGAAGCTGTGAGGAGCGGCCCATGCTGATCGAATACATCCTGGGCAGCGCCGTCACGGTCGGCCTGCTCGTCTATCTCGTCTACGCCCTGCTGCGCCCGGAACGTTTCTAGGCTGCGCTTCTCGAGGAACGACCCATGACTTTCGACGGCTGGATCCAGATCGCCCTGTTCTGCGTGGTGATCACCCTGCTCGTGAAGCCGCTCGGCGGCTACATGACGCGCGTCTTCAGCGGTGAACGCACCTTCCTGTCGCCGGTGCTCGGACCGGTCGAGCGCGGCTTCTATCGCCTGGGCGGTGTCGACCAGCGCACCGAGCAGAACTGGCTGACCTACGCGGTCGCCATGCTGCTGTTCAACCTGGCGGGCTTCCTCGTTCTCTACGCGCTGATGCGCCTGCAGGCGCTGCTGCCGTTCAACCCGGCCGGACAGTCGGCGGTCGAGGAGAGCCTCGCCTTCAACACGTCGATGAGCTTCACGACCAACACCAACTGGCAGTCGTACGTGCCCGAGACGACGATGAGCTACCTCGTGCAGATGGCGGGGCTCACCGTGCACAACTTCGTCTCGGCGGCGACCGGCATTGCGCTCGCCATCGCCCTGGTGCGCGGCTTCGCTCGCCGCTCGGCCCGTGGCATCGGCAACTTCTGGGTCGACCTCACGCGCGGCACGCTCTACGTCCTGCTGCCGGTGGCGATCGTCGTCGCCCTGTTCTTCGTCTGGCAGGGCATGCCGCAGAATCTCGGCGCCTATACCGAGGCGACGACGCTCGAGGGCGCCAAGCAGGTGATCGCCCAGGGGCCGGTGGCTTCCCAGGAAGTCATCAAGATGTTCGGCACCAACGGCGGCGGCTTCTTCAACACCAACTCGGCCCATCCGTTCGAGAATCCCAACGCCATCACCAACTTCGTGCAGATCGTGCTGATCTTCGCGATCGGTGCGGCGCTCACCAACGTGTTCGGCCGCATGGTCGGCGACCAGCGCCAGGGCTGGGCGGTGTTCGCCGTCATGGCCGTGCTGTTCCTGGGCGGCGTGCTGGTCGCCTACTGGGCCGAGGCGGCCGGCAATCCGGCGATCGCCAGCCTCGGCGTCGATACTGCTCCGTCGGCAATGCAGGCCGGCGGCAACATGGAGGGCAAGGACGTCCGCTTCGGCATCGCCGCTTCCGCGCTGTTCGCCGTCGTCACCACCGCGGCCTCGTGCGGCGCCGTCAACGCCATGCACGACAGCCTGATGCCGCTCGGCGGGCTGGTCCCCATGTTCAACATGCAGCTCGGCGAGATCATCGT
>JAEZHS010000613.1 GCA_023436825.1 Pseudomonadota bacterium
CGGCGGCGCGTCGCCCCACGGCCAGCGCCGGCGCTGGTCCGCGAGACGGGCGCCGTCAGGCGTCGGCAGGCCGATCGCGGCGGCTTCCCATTCGGCCTCGCTCGGCAGGCGGCGCCCGGCCCAGCGACACCAGGCGTCGGCCTCGAACCAGTTCACGAACACGGCGGGCGCGTGCGGCGCCAGCTCCTCGACGGCGCGATAGCGGCGCACTGTCCAGACGCCATCGCGCTTGCCCTGCCAGTAGACGGGCTGCTCCGCCCGGTGCTGCTCGCGCCATTCCCAGCCAGCGTCGCTCCAGAATTCGCGCGTCCGGTAGCCGCCTGCGTCGATGAAGGCGGCGAACTCGGCGTTGGTCACCGGCGCCCGGGCGATGCGGAACGGTTTCAGCACTGCGTGGTGCGCCCACTTCTCGTTGTCGAAGATGAAGCCGTCGTCCGCTGTCGAGCCCAGCCGCCAGCGGCCGCCCGGAACCGCGACATCGCCCGGCAAGGCTCCGGCGTGCGGCCGCCCGGCGGTACCGAGGTCGCTGGGCGGCGAATAGCTCAGGGTCTGGCGCATGTAGGTCAGCGCCTCGACATGCATGTCCTCGTGCCGGATGGAGAGGTCGTAGAAGTAGCGTGCTTCGTCGCCGACGCCGCCACTCAACAGGTCTTCCTGGCGCGCCAGCACGTCGGCCATGTAGCCGTAGGTCCCGGCGCGGTCGGGGAGGTCGAGATGCCAGCGCGTGGCATGCGCCACCGCGCTCGAATCCCAGAGCCCATCGCAGCGCTCGATCAGCGGCGTGCGGCCGGCAACGTGGCGCAACGTCCAATATTCATGGAACCACGCGACGTGGCCGATCTCCCACAGCACGGGATTGACGATGCCGAGATACGGCCCCATCAATTCCCGAGATGACAGATCTTCCGTCAAGCGCTCGGTGCGATGACGGGCCTCGCGCAGTTGCGCCAGAAGTTCGCCGGCGGAGGCTCCGCTTGTCGGTCGGCGGGCTTGTGCGGCCTGGTCCATGAAGATCGTCCTTATCACACCCGCCGGTCCGACGGCACGCACCGGCAATCGCGTGGCGGCTTCGCGATGGGCGGCGATCCTGCGACAACTCGGTCATCGTGTTCGCATTGCCGCCGACTACGACGGCACCCCTGCCGATCTGATGGTGGCGGTGCATGCCTGGCGCAGCGCCGCGGCGATCGAGCGTTTCAAGTCGGCGTTCCCGACGCGGCCGGTCATCCTGCAGCTGAGCGGCACCGACATCTATCAGTACATCGACACCGACCCCGGTCCGACCCTGAGATCGATGGAGCAGGCGGACCGGCTCGTTGCCCTGAACGATCTCGCCTGGAAGGTGGTGCCCAAGCCGCTTCGGGCGCGGCTCAGTGTGATCCATCAGTCGGCTCCGCCGTTGGGACAGCCGCGCCGACCGAGCCGCCGGGCTGTCGTGGTCTCGGTGATCGGTCACCTGCGCGACGTGAAGGATCCCTTGCGCGCGGCCGAAGCGGCGCGTCTGCTGCCGGCCGACAGCCGGATCCTGATCGAGCAGGTCGGTCGGGCCTATACATCGGAGTGGGCCGAACGCGCCCGCGCCGAGATGGCCGTCAACGCGCGCTACAAGTGGCGCGACGACGTTCCGGCCGCTGCCGTGCGCCGCCTACTGGCGCGCAGCCACGCCATGGTCATCTCCTCGCTGAGCGAAGGCGGCGCCAACGTGATCTCCGAAGCGGTCGTGGCGGGCGTGCCGGTGCTCGCCTCGCGCATGGACGGCAATGTCGGTCTGCTCGGTTCCGACTATCGCGGCTACTTTCCGGTCGGCGACACCAGGGCGCTCGCCCGACTTTTGCAACGGCTCGAGTGCGAAGCGCGTTTCGTCAAGGTGCTGGACAACGCCCTGGCGCGGCGCAGACCATTGTTCCGGCCGGCGTGCGAGAAGACGGCGTGGCGGCGGCTGTTGTCCGATATTGGTTAGTCTTGACTTACGGTAAGTGAAAACTTACCATTGATCATGATCCAGCAATTGTCCGCGAGCAAAGTGGAAAGGGCGCTGGATGCATTCGGCGATCCGACTCGTCGCCGGGTGTTCGAGCGGCTGCGCCATCGCGCGCGGTCGGTGAGGGAGATCGCCGACGGGATGGATGTGAGCCGTCCTGCGGTGTCCCAGCATCTCAAGGTGCTGCAGGAAGCTGGATTGGTCGCCGTGCGCGCCGAAGGCACACGGCGCATGTACTCGGTCGAGCCTCGCGGCATCGCTGCCTTGCGCGGGTGGCTCGACGGCTTCTGGGACGAAGCCATGACCGCCTTCAAGGCAGCAGCTGAACGCGAAGCAGCGAGAGAAAGGAGGCGCTCATGACGGCACGCTCGGCCGATGCAAACGACGATCCCAACAGCGTGCGCAAGGTCTCGATGGTCGCGGCGCCGCCGGCGGTCGCCTGGCGGGTGTTCACCGAACGGATGGGCACCTGGTGGCCGCTGACGGCCTACAAGATCGGCAAGGCCAACGCCGTGGACGCCGTGATCGAGCCGCGCGTCGGCGGACGCTGGTACGAGCGTGGTGACGACGGAAGTACCTGTGACTGGGGGAGCGTTCTGGTGTGGGAGCCGCCATCGCGCCTGGTGCTGTCATGGGATGTCGGCGCCGACTGGCAATACGATCCGGAGCTGAAGACGGAGGTCGAGATCCGTTTCATCGCTGCGGGCGAAGACGGCACCCGGGTCGAGCTCGAGCATCGCAAGCTCGATCGCTACGGCGCCCGGCGCGACGAGATGCGTCGCATTTTCAACACCGAGGGAGACTGGGGCCGCCTGCTGGCGATGTTCGCGGCGCGTGCCGCGGCCGAAGGAGAGGGCGCATGACGGATGCTGCTCGCACTCCGCTGAAGCTCTTCCAGTTTCCGCGCATGTTCGCCATCCCGAACCTCAGTCCCTTCTGTTGCAAGCTCGAGACGTGGCTGCGCATCACCCGGATTCCCTACGAGGTCGTCGATACGCCCGATCCGCGCAAGGGGCCGAAGGGCAAGCTCCCCTTCATCGAGGATGGCGGCGTGCCGATCGCCGATTCGTCGCGCATCATCGACCATCTCAAGCAAACGCGCGGGGTCGACCCTGACGCTCATCTCGACGACAGCCAGCGTGCCATTTCCCTGCTCGTGCAACGAACGCTCGAAGAGCACTACTCTTTCGTCCTGGCGTACACGCATCTGCTGCGCGACGAAGGTTTCCGGCACACGAGAACGCGGTTCGACTCGGTGCCCCCGATCATACGCCCGTTGGTCACCGCCATGGTGCAGCGCCAGATCCGGGGTTTGCTGTGGACGCAAGGCATCCTGCGTCACTCCGACGAGGAGATCGTCGAAGCCGCGTTGCGCGACTGGCATGCCGTGCTGCCGTTCATGTCGCCGGGTCCCTTCTTCTTCGGCGACAAGCCCTGCGGGCTCGATGCCATCGTGTTCGGCACGCTGGCGACCACGGTGCTGACGCCCATCGAATCGCCCATTCGCGACTTCCTGCGGGCGCAGCCGCAGTGCCTGGCCTATGCCGAGCGCATGCGAGGACAATATTTTCCCGAGCTTGCGCATGGACAGGATTGAGGCGGCTGCCTCTGCGGCGCGGTGCGGTTCGCTGCCAGCGGTCCGCCGAAGTCGGTTTTCTGGTGTCATTGCCAGAGTTGTCGAAGGCACAGCGGGGCACCCGTATCGGTCTTCGTCGCCTTCGATCGTGAGGCCTATACGGTGATGAAGGGAGAGATCACGAAGTTCAAGTCTTCTCCCGGAACGACGCGCGGCTTCTGCCGGACCTGCGGCTCGACGCTGACCTGCGAAATGGACCAGCTGCCGACCGAGACGCATTTTCATGTCGGCGCGTTCGACGAGCCCGGCAGGTTCGAGCCCTCGAGGCACTTCTTTCGCAACGAGCAGCTGCCCTGGCTGCATTTGAAGTAAGTGCGGCGCGGGGCGACGGGATTGCCAGCACTGCTGGCACCAGTGCTCGACCAAAAGCTTTTTTGGCGCTCTACGGTCCGCCAAAATAGAACCGTAGTTGACTCGTGCGATAATCAAAGTTATATTGGACCCGCGCTCGCTTCCCGACGGCTCTGCTTTATGCATCGTTCATCCGACATCATCGCGCGCGGCACAGGCCGGACCAGCCTCTCCGCCTATTTGGCCGGACAGAAGCCGGCAAGGCCATCAGCCTTTCCTTTCTTCGAAAGCCAACATCGAAATTATCGCAACTATCTTAATTCGCCGCCGCCCCCTATTCCTAGTGGGTCGGCTTCCGACGCACCGCTACGGCCGATGTCCGAAACCTCGGAAACTCCGGAAACCTCCGCCGTTCATGCGGCCCGCGAAGAGGCCGGCCGGGCGGGTTCCCGATGGTTTCCGGACGGCAACCATCGGTAGCCAAGGATTCACTATAATGTGCGCTGATTTCTGTTGATTCAGGGACTTAGCGGCGTTTCACTTCCAGAGACGCACCATCAAAAAAAGTCATGGCCTGAAAGGCCGGACGCAAAAGCGTCGAATGGGATGGAGACCAACATGGCCGTCACACGTCGGCAATTCATGAAGGTGAGCGCTGCCGGGCTCGCCGCTTCCTCGGTTGGCGCCCTGGGATTCACCGGTGCAGGCGATGCGCTTGCAGCCGGTGTGAGACCCTTCAAGCTCGAGCGCGCCACCGAGACTCGCAACGCCTGCCCTTACTGCGCGGTCGCCTGTGGCGTCTTGATCTACTCGCTGGGCGACAGGTCGAAGAACGCCAGGTCCTCGATCATCCACATCGAGGGCGACCCCGACCATCCGGTCAATCGCGGCACGCTCTGCGCGCGCGGCGCGGCGTCGCTGGGCTACATCCATAGCGCCAATCGCCTGAAGTATCCGATGCACCGTAAGCCGGGCTCGGACAAGTTTGAGCGGGTGAGCTGGGACTTCGCGCTCGACCGCATCGCCAAGCTGATGAAGGAAGACCGCGACAAGAACTTCATCGCCAAGAACCGCGACGGCGTAACGGTCAACCGCTGGCTGACGACCGGCTTCTTCGGCGGCTCCTCGCTCAGCAACGAGGCGGGATACCTCACCTACAAGTTCGTGCGTGCGACCGGGATACTAGGCTTCGAAGACCAAGCTAGAATTTGACACGGTCCGACCGTGGCCAGTCTTGGCCCGACCTTCGGACGCGGCGCGATGACGAACTCGTGGAACGACATCAAGAACACCGATCTCGTTCTGATCATGGGCGGCAATGCCGCCGAGGCACATCCCTGCGGCTTCAAGTGGGTGACCGAAGCCAAGGCCAACAACGGCGCCAAGCTGATCGTGGTCGATCCGCGCTTCACGCGCTCGGCCGCGGTGGCCGACGTGTACGCGCCGATCCGGCCGGGCACCGACGTTGCGTTCCTGTCGGGCGTGATGCGCTACCTGCTGGCCAACAACAAGATCCACCAGGAGTACGTGAAGGCGTACACCAACGCCTCCTACATCGTGAAGGAAGGCTTCGCCTTCAACGACGGCCTGTTCACCGGCTTCGACGCCAACCGAAAGGCCTATACCGACCGTTCGAGCTGGGACTACGAGTTCGACGAGCAGGGCATGGCCAAGGTCGACGAGACCCTGCAGAATCCGCGCTGCGCCATCAGCCTGTTGAAGGCCCATGTCGAGCGCTACACGCCCGAGATGGTCGAGCGCATCTGCGGCACGCCTAGGCCCAAGTTCCTGCAGGTCTGCGAGATGATCGCGACGACGTCGGTGCCCGACCGCACCATGACGTCGATGTACGCGCTGGGCTGGACCCAACACACGACGGGCGCCCAGAACATCCGGTCGATGGCCATGATCCAGCTGCTGCTGGGCAACATGGGCATGCCGGGCGGCGGCGTGAACGCCTTGCGCGGCCATTCCAACGTCCAGGGCATCACCGACCTGGCGCTGCTCTCGACCTCGACGCCGGGGTACCTGGTCCTGCCGACGGATCGCGAGACGACCTACGCCGACTACATGAAGTCGCGTGCCTTCAGGCCGATCCGACCAGGCCAGACCAGCTTCTGGCAGAACTACGAGAAGTTCTTCGTCAGCCAGCAGAAGAGCTTCTTCGGCGCGGCGGCGACCAAGGACAACGATTGGGCCTTCGACTACCTGCCCAAGTTCGACACGTCGTACGACGTGCTGAAGATGGTCGACATGATGGCGGCCGGCCAGATGAACGGCCTGTTCTGCCAGGGCCTCAACATCATGCTGGCCTCGCCCGACAAGACCAAGGTCGTGGCCGGCCTCGCCAAGCTCAAGTGGATGGTCGTGATCGATCCACTGGAGACCGAGACCGCGCGGTTCTGGGAGAACCACGGCGAGTTCAACAACGTCGACACCAAGTCGATCCAGACCGAGGTCATCCAGCTTCCGGCATCGGCCTATGCCGAGGAGGAGGGCAGCGCCACCAACTCGAGCCGCGTCGTGATGTGGCACTGGAAGGCGGCGGACGGCCCGGGCGAATCCAAGAGCGACATGGAGATCGTCTCGGAACTGCATCTCCGGCTGCGGGCGCTCTACGGGAAGGACGGCGGCGCCTTCCCCGATCCGATCGTCAAGCTGACCTGGAACTACACGCGGCCGCACAATCCGGATCCGCAGGAAGTGCTGAAGGAGATCAACGGCTACGCGCTGGAGGACCTGCCGGATCCGGCCGACCCCAGCAAGATCATTCTGCGTGCGGGCCAGCTCCTGCCGACCTTCGGCATCATGCGTGCCGACGGCAAGACGGCGGGCGGCATGTGGATCTACACCGGCGTCTATACCGAGGCCGGCAACATGTCGATGCGCCGCGACGCCAGCGACCCGACGGGGCTCGGCATCTATCCCAACTGGGGCTTCTCGTGGCCGGCCAACCGGCGCGTGCTCTACAACCGCGCTTCAGCCGATCCCAACGGCAAGCCGTGGAGCGAGAGGAAGAAATACATCTGGTGGAACGGCAGCCGCTGGACCGGCGGCGACGTGCCCGACTACGCGCCGACGATCGCGCCCGACAAGGCGGTCGGCCCGTTCATCATGAACCAGGAGGGCACCGCCCGGCTGTTCGCCCGCACGGCGATGTCCGACGGGCCGTTCCCCGAGCACTACGAGCCGATGGACGCCTACATCGCCAATCCGCTGCATCCCAAGGTCAGCAGCAATCCGGTGGTGCGCGTGTTCGCGGCCGATGCCAAGTCGTTCGGCACGCCCGACAAGTTCCCGATCGTGGCGACCAGCTATCGGCTGGCCGAGCACTTCCACTACTGGACCAAGAACGTGCACGACAACGCCGTGCTGCAGCCCGAGCTGTTCGTCGAGATGGGCGAGCGGCTGGCCAAGGCCAAGGGCATCCAGAACGGCGACTGGGTGGAGGTCTCCAGCCAACGCGGCGCGATCAAGGCCAAGGCCTGCGTCACCAAGCGCATCCGGCCGATCATGGTCGACGGCAAGCCGTGCGATATGGTCGGGCTGCCGATCCACTACGGCTTCATCGGCTTCGCCCGCAAGGCGCATCCGATGAACGTGCTGACCCCGTCGGTCGGCGACGCCAATGTGAATACGCCCGAGTACAAGGCGTTCCTGGTCGACGTGAAGAAGACCACGCCACCGGCCCAGCCGGCGGTCGCATAGGCGGAGGAGGGCACCATGGCTACACTGCAATCGCTCGACATCCGCCGCCGCTCCGCCTCGACCGAGGCGCCGCCGCAGATCCGCCAGCAGGGGCTGGAAGTCGCCAAGCTGATCGATGTCTCCAAGTGCATCGGCTGCAAGGCCTGCCAGGCGGCCTGCCTGGAGTGGAACGATCTCAAGCAGGAGATCGGCTACTTCGAGGGCACCTACAACAATCCGAACGACCTGACACCGGCTTCGTGGACCGTGATGCGCTTCACGGAGTACGAGCACGGTGACGACCTGGAATGGCTGATCCGCAAGGACGGCTGCATGCACTGCGACGATCCGGGCTGCCTGAAGGCCTGCCCGGCGCCGGGTGCGATCGTGCAGTACACCAACGGCATCGTCGACTTCGTCCAGGAGAACTGCATCGGCTGCGGCTATTGCGTGAAGGGCTGCCCCTTCAACATCCCGCGCATCTCCAAGGTCGATCGCAAGGCCTACAAGTGCTCACTGTGCTCCGACCGCGTCGCAGTCGGCCAGGCCCCGGCCTGCGCCAAGGCCTGCCCGACCCAGGCGATCTACTTCGGCTCCAAGCAGGACATGATCGTCCATTCCGAGCATCGCATCACCGACCTGAAGTCGCGCGGCTTCAAGAACGCCGGGCTGTACAATCCGCCGGGCGTCGGCGGCACGCACGTCATGTACGTGCTGCACCACGCCGACAATCCCTCGCTCTACGCCGGCCTGCCCAACGATCCCCGGATCAGTCCGATGGTCGGGTTCTGGAAGGGCGTCATGAAGCCCATCTCGCTGGCGGCGATCGCCTTCGCCGGCGTGTTCGGCTTCCTGCATTACATCACCAAGGGTCCCAACGAGGTCAGCGAGAGCGACGAGCGCAAGGCCGACGAAGTCGCCGGAGGGAAACCTACATGAGCGAGCACAGCAACGCCGTCTCGCGCTACACGACAGCCGCCCGCATCAACCACTGGATCACCGCCATCTCGCTGATCCTGCTGGCGCTGAGCGGCATGGCGCTGTTCCATCCGTCGCTCTACTTCCTCACCAACCTGTTCGGCGGCGGGCAGGCTACGCGCGCGATCCATCCGTGGATCGGCGTGGTGCTGGCGATCTCCTTCCTCGGCCTGTTCTTCCGGTTCTTCACGCTCAACCTGTGGAACCGCGACGACACGGTGTGGATGAAGAACCTGGGCAAGGTGATCAACAACGAGGAGGAGGGGCTGCCCGAGCTTGGCAAGTACAATGCCGGCCAGAAGCTCGTCTTCTGGGGCCAATCGATCCTGATCCTGCTGTTGTTCTGCAGCGGGCTCGTGCTGTGGGACGTCTACTTCGAGGCCTTCACCACCATCGACCAGAAGCGGCTGGCGGCCGTGGTCCATGCGCTCTGCGCCATCGGCGCCATCCTGATCTGGATCGTGCACGTCTATGCTGCGATCTGGGTCAAGGGTACGCTGCGCGCCATGACCCGCGGCTCGGTCACGCGCGGCTGGAGCTGGAAGCATCATCGCAAGTGGTTCCGCCAGGAAGTCCGCAAATCCTGAGTAGCAAGTCCTGACCATTCCGTCCGACAACACCATCGGGTCGTTCGCCGAGAGCGACCCGGTCAAGCTTCCCGATCTTTCGACGGTCTTCGCCAAGCGCGCGGACCGGCTGAAGGCGCTCGCACCAGGCCACGAGCTCGAAGGCTTCCTGAAGATGATCGCGACCCTCGTGGCCGCCCAGCACGAGGCGCTGGCCGGCCTGCCGGTCGGCATGCTGCCTGGTTCGACGAAGGGGGCGCCACTCGATCCTGTGACCCTGAAACGGGACACCACCTGGCGCGTGGCGCTGGCGCGCATCCTCGAGCGCATCGACGTTGCCGGCCTGCCCGAGCCTGCCCAGCAGGCCCGCGCCGCGCTTGCTGCCCTATCGGCGGATGATCTCGAAGCGATGGCCGATCGCTTTCTGGGCGGTGACGTGAAGGCCGGACAGGCCGCGGAGATGGTGTTCGTGGCGGCCGCGCTGCAGGTCGCCTGGACGCGCATGGCGGCGCTCCTCGATGCGGCCGCGCTCGATCCCGCCGATGTCGGCCAGTGCCCGGCCTGCGGCTCGCCGCCGGTCGCCGGCATGATCGCGTCGGGCGGCACGAAGTTCGGCCATCGCCATCTGCACTGCTCGCTCTGCGCCACCTCATGGCGCTACGTGCGAACGCGCTGCGTGCATTGCGGCAGCACCGACAAGATCTCGTTCCGCCAGTTCGCCGGCACGTCGTACCTGCGGGCCGAGTGCTGCGAGGCCTGCAAGGGCTATTCGAAAGTGTTCTATGTCGAGAGCGTGCGCACCCTGGAGCCGCTGGCCGACGATCTCGGCTCGCTGGGGCTCGACGTGCTGGTCGGTGAGGAAGGCTTCTCCCGGGTCGCCAATCCTTTCGTGCTGGGGGTCATGGCCGAGCCCGACGGAAACAATTGATACCAATGTTCGGCGGTACGGAAACGCACGATACCTGCAGAGCGGATATAAGACCGGCGCGGCGCACGGGAGGGGTCCCGGGCGCCATGGGAAGGGGGCTGGCTGCCAGGGCGAAGGGGTTCGCCCGGCCGGCACCGTCGGGAAACTTGGGGAACCAACATGCAGACCGTTATTTCGCTGCTCAAGGACCGCGCTGGCGTTTCGTCGACCAAGATGGCGCTGATGATCGGCCTGTCATCGTCGACCATTCTGGTGCTGGTTCGCATAGGCGTTGCCGCCGCCGGCCAATAAGGCCAATCTGCCCTCTGCCGGGCGAACGGCCCGGCTGAGACGTCTTGGGGAAACGCCCCGTGTCGCGTGCCGACCCTGCCGAAGCAAGCCCATCGCGGCGTCCGCCATCCATCGACCGTATGGCCAACTGGCCCTTGCTGGCGCCGCTGATCGCTCGCGCCGGTCGGCCGCTGGTGATCGAGGCCCTGCGCGCCTGGGCCGACGCCAAGCGCGGCAACGAGGAGGTCGCCGACGAGGCCGCTTGCGCGCGCTGGTGCGAGCAGCGGCTGGCCGGGCTGGTGCAGCCCTCGCAGCGCCGCGTGTTCAATCTCACCGGCACCGTGCTGCACACCAATCTCGGCCGCGCGCTGCTGGCCGAGGAGGCGATCGAGGCGGCGGTCGCGGCGATGCGCTCGCCGACCACGCTTGAATACGATCTCTCGGGCGCCGGCCGTGGCGAGCGTGACGATCACATCGCGCCCTGGCTGCATCGGCTGACCGGCGCGGAAGCCGCGACCGCGGTCAACAACAACGCCGCCGCCGTGCTGCTGGTGCTGGCGACGCTGGCTGCCGGCCGCGAGGTCATCGTCTCGCGCGGCGAGCTCATAGAGATCGGCGGCGCCTTCCGCATCCCCGACATCATGGCCCGCGCCGGCTGCCGGCTGGTCGAGGTCGGCACCACCAACCGCACCCATCTCAAGGACTACGCCGCCGCGATCGGCCCCGACACCGCGGCGATCATGAAGGTCCATCCCTCGAACTACGCCGTCACCGGCTTCACCAAGACGGTGTCGGCTGCCGAGCTCGTGCCGCTCGCCCATGAAAAAGGCCTGCCGGTGATCGAGGATCTCGGCAGCGGCACGCTGGTCGATCTGGAGACCTGGGGGCTGCCGCACGAACCCACGGCGCGCGAGGCGATCGCCGCCGGCATCGACGTCGTGACCTTCTCCGGCGACAAGCTTCTGGGCGGCCCGCAGGCCGGGCTGATCGTCGGCCGCCGCTCCCTGATCGAGCGCATCGCGCGCAATCCGATGAAACGTGCGCTGCGCCTCGACAAGGTGCGGCTGGCCGCGCTGGAGGCGACGCTGCGGCTCTATGCCGATCCGACGCGGCTCGCCGAACGCCTGCCGACAGTGCGGGCGCTTGCCCGTCCGGCGGGCGAGATCAAGGCGCTTGCCGAGCGCCTGCTGGCCGTGGTCGCCCGGGCGATCGGCGGCGATGCCACGGTCGGCATCGAGCCGGTGCGCGGCCAGATCGGCTCGGGCGCCCTGCCGGTCGACCTGCTGCCGTCGTTCGCGATCGCCGTGCGCGGCAAGGGCCTTGATCGGCTGGCCGCGGCCTTCCGTGGACTGCCGATCCCGGTGATCGGCCGCATCAGCGACGGCACGCTTTACTTCGACCTGCGCACGCTCGATGACGAGGCAGCGTTCGCCGCCCAACTGGACAAGCTCCGTGTCGTGGCCGGGTAAGATGTTCGGCGCCGAGCGCCGACTGGACCAGGCGCTGGCCGCCTGGAAGGACGGCAACTACGGCGTCGCGCTGGACCTGTGGGCGCCGCTCGCCCATCGCGGGCACGCCCGCGCGCAGAGCAACATGGGGGCGGCTTTCCTGGAGGGCCGCGGCGTCGAGCGCGATCTGGCCAAGGCGGTCGACTGGCTGCGCCGTGCCGCCGAGCAGGGCGATGTCGGCGGCCAGCGCAATCTCGCCCTTTGCTATTACGAGGGCTGGGGCGTCGAGCAGGATCATGAGCAGGCGGCACTTTGGTACGAGAGGGCGGCCGAGCAGGGCGATGCCGATGCCCAGGACATGCTGTCGTGGATGAAGCTCCTGGGCGGCGGCTGCACCCAGGACTATGTCGCAGCGCGGCGCTGGGCCGAGAAGGCGGCGGCGCAAGGCCGCATGGCCGCGATGGCGCGGCTGGGCGACATGCATCACAACGCGCTCGGCGTGCCGCGCGATCCGGCGCTGGCGGCGAGGTGGTGGGAGCAGGCGGCGACGCTCGGCCACGCCGAGGCGCAGGCAATGCTGGGCGCGGCTTATCTCGCCGGCAAGGGCGTGGCGCGCAATCGGCGACAGGCATTGCATTGGCTGGAGCAGGCCGAAGCCGGCGGCGCGGGTGAGCTCGCGGCAGGGTTCCTCAAGCAGGCGAGGGCGGAGCGATGATCGTCGGCACCGCGGGCCACATCGATCACGGCAAGACGGCACTGGTGAAGGCACTGACCGGCGTCGATGCAGATCGCCTCAAGGAGGAGAAGGCGCGCGGCATCACCATCGATCTCGGCTACGCCTACTCGGATCTGGGCGACGGCCGCCAGCTCGGCTTCGTCGACGTGCCGGGCCACGAGCGCTTCGTGCACAACATGCTGGCCGGCGCCACCGGCATCGATGCCGCCCTGCTGATCGTCTCGGCGGCCGAAGGCATCAAGCCGCAGACCGTCGAGCATCTGCAGATCATCGACCTGTTGGGCCTCGACCGCGGCATCGTCGCGCTGACCAAGGCCGACCTCGCCGACGACGACCAGCTGCTGGAACGCATGGCCGAGGTCGAGACGCTGCTCGCCACGACCTCGCTCAAGGGTGCCGAGATCGTGCCGGTGTCGGCGCTCAGCGGCCGCGGCGTCGACGAGCTGAAGGCGAAACTGCTGACGATGGGCGAAAGCGGCAAGGGCGTCACGGGCTTCGCCCGGCTCGCGGTCGACCGCAGCTTCGTGCTGTCGGGCGCGGGAGTCGTGGTGACGGGCACCGTGCATGCCGGCGAGATCAAGGTCGACGACCGCTTGCTGCTGACGCCGTCGGGCCTGGAGGCCCGCGTGCGCTCGCTGCATGCGCAGAACCGGCCAGCCACGGTCGGCCGCGCGGGCGAGCGCTGCGCCCTCAATCTCACCGGTCCTCGTTTGTCGAAGGACGCCATCCGCCGCGGCGACTGGGTGGTCAGCCCCGAACTGCATGCGCCGACCGACCGGCTCGACGTGCGGTTGAGCCTGCTGTCGTCGGAAGGCCAGCCGATGAAGCACTGGTCGCCGGTGCACATCCATCTCGGCGCGGCCCACGTCATGGGCCGCGTGGCCCTGCTGGAGGGCGAGAAGCTCGCGCCCGGCGACACGGCGCTGGCCCAGCTCGTGCTCGACGAGAAGGTCGGCGCGCTCGCGGGTGATCGCGTCATCCTGCGCGATCCCTCGGCCATCCGCACGATGGCGGGCGCCTCCGTGATCGACCCCTTCGGTCCGCCACGCAATCGCCGCTCGGAGCGCCGGTTGGCCGAGCTCGCGGCCTTGGCCGAGCCCGATTCACAGGTGCTGACCAAGCTGCTGGGGCTGGAAACGGGCTTCGTCGAGACCGCCCGTTTCGGCCTGGCACGCAACCTGCGGCCGGTTGACGTCGACGCGCTCCTGCAGGAAGCAGGCGGCGCCAAGCTCGATAGCTTCGGCTTCCTGGCCGAGACGCTGACGGCGGCGCGCAAGGACATCGTCGACACGCTCAAGGCCCATCACGAGGCCAAGCCCGACGCGCCGGGCTTGCAGCCCGAGCGGCTGCGGCTCGCGCTCAAAAAGCGCTGGCCGCCGGCGGTGTTCAAGGCGCTGCTCGACCGGGAGGTCAAGGCGAGGGCGGTGATGGTGGACGGGGCCTTCCTGCGCCTGCCCGGCCATTCGCTGACCTTGGGCGCGCGTGACGAGGCGCTGTGGCGCAAGATCTCCGCCGAGCTGATCCGCGAGCGCTACAAGCCGCCGCGGGTGCGCGACTTCGCCAACGCCTATTCGGTGCCCGAACCCGAGATGCGCAAGCTGCTGCAGCGCCTGGCCAAGGTCGGTCGCGTCGTCGAGGTGGCGCCCGATCAGTACTTCCTGCGGCCCGTGGTGGCCGAGATGATCGCCATCGCCCATGCCTTCGGCCGCGACTTCACCGCCGCCGAGTTCCGCGACAAGCTCGACAACGGACGCAAGGTGGCGATCCTGATCCTCGAATTCTTCGATCGCCACGGCATCACCATCCGCCGCGGCGACTTGCGTCGCACGGTGCCGCAGAAGCTCGAACAGTTCGGGTCGGCCGGTGCGGCATCGACGGCCGCTGCCGACAGATGACAGCATCCGCTTTCTGAGGAATTATCGATGACGGAGGAGAAGCGCTCCCGGTGGGGCGGCTGGCCTTCAAAGCCAGAGAGGGCCGTTAGCCGGTTCTTAGTGGGTTCGACTCCCACTCTCTTCCGCCACTCCTAGAAGATCGCTTGCCCGCGCGCCTTCATGACGAAGCCGAGTGCCCTGAACTCGGTGTCCCGACGGATCGACGCCGCGACCTTGGTGTCGCCGCTGAGGTCCGAGGCGGAGATCAGCTTGTCCGTTTCGGCGGTGCAGGCCAGTGCCGCGGCTCGAGCGAGCGTTTCGGGATCTGTCGTGCTGGTGCCGTCGGCCGCGGCGTTCCGCGAGAGGCAGGCATCGCGCGCCTCGTAGCTCTTTTCGATATTCACCTTGCGTCCCAGATCGCCCGATCGGACGAAGCTTCCCTCGCAGGCTGCAAGCAACAAAATGCCAACAACGAGAACGTACCGCATCCAGCCCATCCCGAGTTCACCCTGGCCCCGGCCCTAAATTCAATACATGCACAACGACGTCAAGATGTACGTCACGGGCTGACGGACGGATGACGACGTTGTATCAATGGTTCAGCTGGCGCCTGCCGGTGTGAATCGAGGCCTTGTTTCATGCGAATCGCTCTTGTTCCGGTCGTGTTGCTGCTCGCTGGCTGTGCCGGCGCCTATCACACCCCCAGTGACGGCAGGCTGCAGACGCGGATCAACGATTCGTACAAGGCGCGTGATTCTTGCCTCGTCAAGAACGCGGCCGCCGACGGCACCATGAGTCTCGACGCCGCCTCGGTTGCGCAGGCCGCGGCGCTCGCCTGCAGCGCCGAAACCGACCGGCTGATCGAAGTCACCAATCGCGACGGCGATCCGGTGGTCGCCAACCGCATCCGCCAGGATTCGGAGTTCCGCGCCATGGGCTATGTGCTGAAGGCCCGCGGCCAGTCTGCCGAGTAGTCGACTCGCTTTTCTTC
>JAEZHS010000631.1 GCA_023436825.1 Pseudomonadota bacterium
CCCATCGTGCTGTCACGCGTTGCGATCAGCGCGTCGCACATGCCGGCGAGGTTGGCGTGTCCCGCGAAGGCGCGGCCCGGCAGGATGCCGACGGTCGGCACCAGCCCCGAGAGCCGCGCGAAGACGACGAAGGTCATGGACGAGCCGCGGCCCTCGACCTTCATGTCGTGCGGCCGCGCGCCGCCGCCGTCGAGCCAGCACACGACCGGCAGGCGATGCTGCAGGGCGTGGCCGAACATGCGGCTGATCTTGGTGTGATTGTTGGCGCTCTGCGTGCCGGCATAGACCGTGTAGTCGTAGGCGACGATGTCGACGGCACGGCCCTCGATCTGCGCCGTGCCCATGACCAGCCCGTCCGCCGCGCCGTGCATGCCGGCGATGGCCGGCCGTGCCAGCCCGCCATACTCGACGAAGCTGCCGGCGTCAGTGAGCGCGGCGACACCCTCGCGCACGGTCCAGCGCTTGCGCTTGCGCTGGCGCGCGACGGCATCGGGGCGCGCCGCATCCTGGAGCGCCTGGTGCGCCGCCGTCACGTTCTCGAGGGTGACGCGCGGCTTCGGCGCCGACGAGCCGTCGTCGGCCATCACTCGGCCTTGATGCCGGCGGCTTCGATGACCGCGCGGAAGCCCTTGCGGTTCTCCTGCATCGTCTTGGTGAGCGTCTCGGCGTCCGTGTAGGCCGGCACCATGCCGTTATCGAGCAGGCGGCGGCTCACCTCGGGATCCTCGACGGCCGCCTTGAGCGCCTGCTCCCAGCGCTTGATCACGGCCGGCGGCAGACCGACGGGCCCGCACAGCCCGAACCAGGCATAGGTCTCGAAGCCTGGCACGACTTCCGAGATCATCGGCGCGTCGGAGAAGAAGCGTTTGCCCAGCGGATCGCCCAACGAGATCAGGCGCAGCGTGCCCTGGCGGATATGCGGGATCGTGTCGCCGAGATTGGTGATCGAGAAATCGGTCTGGCCGCTGGCCAGGTCCTGGATCGCCGCCTGCGAGCCGCGATAAGGCACGTGGGTCATCTTGGTGCCGGTCTTCTGGCCCAGCAGCTCCCCCGACAGGTGCTGCACCGAGCCGACGCCGGGGCTGGCATAGGTCACCTTGCCGGGGTTGGCGCGCGCCGCATCGATGATGTCCTGTGTCGTCTTGAACTTGCTGTCCTTGCCGACGACCAGGCCGAAGGTCGAGCGCAGCATCTGGCCGACGGCCACCAGGTCGGTCGCCGGGTTCACCGCGAGCTTGGTGCCAGGCAGCTCGGTGATGATCGTGGTGTTACCGGTGGTGCAGTAGAGAATGCTGGTGCCGTCGGCCGGGCCGCGGGCGATCATTTCTGCGGCGATCATGCCGTTGGCCCCGGTCTTGTTCTCGACCACGACGCGCTGTCCCAGCTCCTTGCTGGCCACCTCGGCGAGCAGGCGTGCCGCAAGGTCGCCCGAGCCGCCGGGGGCGAAGCCGAAGACCAGACGGATCGGCTTGTCGGAGAGCGGCGGTTGTTGCTGCGCCATGACCGGCCCGATGCCCGCCCCGATACTCGTCGCGGTCGCCGCCATCAGCGCCAGGCCCATGGCCTTGGCGAACAGTCCTGCCTTCATCGCGTTTCCCTTCCTCGCTTCCTTGGCTGACAAAGCTAACACTTGCTTGCTTGTTGACAAGTAAGTGTTACGGTCGATGCATGACTGCAATCTCGCCCCACGAAACGACCCGCGTATCAGCCAGACGATCGCAGAGCGCGCGCCGGCGCGAATCGGACCGGCGCATGCTGGCCGCCGCCGCCACGCTGATCGCCCGCCACGGCGTCGCCGGCACCACGCTGGCCGAGGTCGGCACCGAGGCAGGCTACAGTCGCGGCCTACCCGTGGAGCGCTACGGCAGCAAGCTCGGCCTGATCACCGCCCTGCTCGAGGCCACCGAGCGCTGGTTCGAGAGGCACCTGGAACGGGTGCTGGCCGGCACGAGCGGCCTCAAGGCGCTCGAACGGCGCATGGACGCCCACATGGGCAGCGTCGATCGCAGCCTGGAGGCGACGGCTGCGCTCTATGCCATCTACACCGAGTCCCACTCGGTCATGCCCGAGCTCAAGGACGCGGTCGCCGCCTTCACGGCGCGCTGGGCCGCCGGCCTGGTGGCGCACATGCGCGAAGGCCAAGCGAGCGGCGAGATCCGACGAAACCTCGACTGTGAAGCAGAGGCCCGATTCCTGCTCGCGGCCATGCGCGGGCTGATGATCCAGTACCTGATGGATCGCTCGACCAACGACCTGGCGCGCGGCAAGAAGATCCTGCGCGCCCATTGCCGCGGCTACCGGACCTAGAGCGGAACTGACTTTTACGGATCGCGCTTTGCACCGCGCATGAAGGCGGCCAGCGGCATTGCCGCCAGGGCGGCGAACGCCATCAGGTAGAAGGCGTTGAGGTAGCCGATCATCGCCGCTTGCCGCAGGATCTCGTTCGACAGGGTCTGCAGGCTGGCCGCGCCGTCGAGGCTCCACTGCGGCGGCAGGCCGGGCTCCGTCAGCGTCTTGTTGTAGGGCGTGATGTACTCGGTCATGCGCGAATAGTTCGAGGCGGTCGAACGGCTGACCACCAGCACGGCCACGGAGATGAACAGGCTGGAGCCGAAGTTGCGCATCAGGGTGAAGACGGCCGAGCCTTCCGTCACCTGGCGCGGCGGCAGGGTCGAGAAGGCCATGACCGTCATCGGCGTGAAGGCGACCGACTGGCCGAGCCCGAGCAGGAAGTTGCCCCAGAAAACGTCGCTGTCGGTCAGGTTGATGTTCCAGTGTGCCATCCAGAAGCCTGCTGCCGCCTGGATGCCCATGCCGCAGACGATGGCCGAGCGCGGCGCGATGCGCGTGAGCTGGGCGACCACCAGGAAGGCCGCCCAGTTGCCCATGCCGCGGGCGGCGATCAGCATGGCGATGGCGTTGTCGGGATAGCCGCGCAGATCGTGCAGCAGCGTCGGGAACAGCACGATGCTGGTGAAGTTCAGCATCCCCATGATCAGGGCGAGGAAGATGCCGATGGTGAAGTTGCGATCGAGCAGCAGGCGCGGATTGACGAATGGCTCGGGCACCGTCAGGCAGTGCACGACGAAGATCCAGAGCGCCAGCGCGCCGGTGAACGCGTAGAGCACCATCTCCGTCGATTCGAACCAGTCGAGGCGATGGCCGCGGTCGAAGATCAGCTGCGCGCAGGTGATCGCGACGGAAAGCGCGAGGAAGCCCGTCCAGTCGAACTTCACCGGGCTCTTCGCGGTGTGGTCGCGCAGGGCGAACCAGATGCAGGTCAGCGCGCAGAGACCGGGCGGCACGATGATGAAGAAGGCGGCGCGCCAGTCGTAGGCTTCGCTCGCCATGCTGCCCACGATCGGGCCGAGCACGGGCCCGAACACCGCGCCGATACCCCACATCACGATGGCGGCGGGCTGCAGGTGCTTGGGGAAGGTCGCGAGCAGGATGGCCTGGCCGAGCGGCATGATGGGCGCGCCGAAGGCGCCCTGCCCGACCCGCGCCAGAATCAGGGTCTCCAGGCTGCCGGCGAAGCCGCACAGCAGCGACGTGATCGTGAAGCCGAGCACGGTGAAGAACATCAGGTTGCGCCAGCCGAGTCGGCTGGCCAGCCATCCCGTCATCGGCGTGGCGACGGCGGTGGCCACCAGGTTCAGCGTGATCACCCAGGAGATCTCCTCCTGCGTCGCCGACAGGTTGCCGCGCATCTGCGGCAGCACCAGGTTGGCGATGGTGATGGTCATGCCGAACAGCATGTTGG
>JAEZHS010000638.1 GCA_023436825.1 Pseudomonadota bacterium
AAGCGGACCGGCGGCAAGGTCGAGGTCAACGTGCGACCGGCGCCGGCGCTCGCCGCCGAATAGCCGTTCCCGATCGATCGGAGTTTGAAGGGGAGCGGCTCGCCGTTCCCCTTTTTTCGTTTCCGGATCCCAACCCATGAAATTCCTCGACCAAGCCAAGATCTACCTCCGCTCCGGCAACGGCGGCGCCGGCTGCGTGGGATTCCGGCGCGAGAAGTTCATCGAGTTCGGCGGACCGGACGGCGGTGACGGCGGCCGCGGCGGCGACGTCATCCTGGAATGCGTCGACGGGCTGAACACGCTGATCGACTACCGCTACGCCCAGCACTTCAAGGCCGAGACCGGCCAGCACGGCATGGGCAGCCAGCGCACCGGCGCCAAGGGCAAGGACATCACGCTGCGCCTGCCGCGCGGCACCCAGGTGTTCGCCGAGGACAACGAGACCCTGCTCGCCGACCTGACCGAGATCGGCCAGCGCATCGTGCTGCTGAAGGGCGGCGACGGCGGCTACGGCAACCTGCACTACAAGAGCTCGACCAACCGCGCCCCGCGCCGCGCAGACAAGGGCTGGCCGGGCGAGGAGATGTGGGTGTGGCTGCGCCTGAAGCTGATCGCCGACGTCGGGCTGGTCGGCCTGCCCAACGCCGGCAAGTCGACGTTCCTGTCGGCCACCTCCAACGCGCGTCCCAAGATCGCCGACTATCCGTTCACGACGCTGCATCCCGGACTCGGCGTGGTGAAGGTCGGTGACCGCGAGTTCGTCATGGCCGACATTCCCGGCCTGATCGAGGGTGCCAGTGAAGGCGCGGGGCTGGGCACGCGCTTCCTCGGCCATGTCGAACGCTGCCGGGCACTGTTGCATCTGGTCGACGGTACGCAGGACGACATCGTCGGCGCCTACAAGACTGTGCGCGCTGAGCTGAAGGCCTATGGCGGCAACCTCGCGCGCAAGAAGGAGATCGTGGCGCTGAACAAGACCGACGCCATGACGCCCGAGGACATCGAGGCCAAGCGCGCCCTGCTGGCCAAGGCCAGCCGCAAGACCGTGCACGTCATTTCCGGTGTCTCCGGTCATGGCGTGCAGCCCCTGCTGCATGAGCTGATGAAGCTCGTGGAGAAGCAGCGCGACACGGCAAAGGAAGCCGCGTGACTCCCCTGGAGGAAGCCCGTCGGCTGGTCATCAAGATCGGCTCCTCCATCCTGGTCGACGAGACGCGGGGCGAAATCCGCCGCGACTGGCTTCTGAAGCTGACCGACGACGTGGCGCGCCTGCACAAGGGGGGCTGCGAGATCGTGCTGGTGTCCTCCGGCGCGATCCGGCTCGGCCGTACGCATTTCAAGCTGCCGCCCGGCCCGCTCAAGCTCGAGGAAAGCCAGGCTGCCGCGGCCACCGGCCAGATCCAGCTCGCCCACGCGTACCAGGAAGCCCTGGCGCGCCACGGCATCACCGTGGCGCAGGTGCTGCTCACGCTCGACGATTCCGAGGAGCGTCGCCGCTACCTCAATGCCCGCCAGACCATGGGCACGCTTTTGGGCATGAAGGCCGTGCCGGTGATCAACGAGAACGACACGGTGGCGACCGACGAGATCCGCTTCGGCGACAACGATCGCCTGAGTGCGCGCGTCGCCGAGATGATCTCGGCCGACACGCTGGTGCTGCTGTCGGACATCGACGGCCTCTACACCGGCGATCCACGCAGCGACGCCTCGGCCGTCCTCATTCCCGAGATCCGCGAGATCACGCCCACCATCGAGGCGATGGCAGGCGCCGCCGCCTCCGAGCTCAGCAACGGCGGCATGGTGACCAAGCTGATCGCCGGCCGCATTGCCATGGCCGCGGGCTGCCGCATGGCGATCGCCGACGGCCGCGGCGTGGGTGCGCTGGGAAACCTCATCGACGGCAAGGCACGCTGCAGCTGGTTCCTGCCCGAGGCGTCACCGCTCTCGGCCCGCAAGAAATGGATCAAGGGTTCTCTCAAGACCGCGGGCGCTCTCACCGTCGATGACGGCGCAGTGCGCGCGCTGTCGGCCGGCAAGAGCCTGCTGCCGGCGGGTGTCACCGCGGTCGCCGGCGAATTCCGCCGCGGCGACGTTGTCGACGTGAAGGACCGGATGGGCCGCCTGCTGGCGCGCGGATTGGTGGCCTATGCCGCCGACGACGCCCGCCGCATCGCCGGCCGCAGGAGTGCCGAGATCGAGCGCCTGCTGGGCTTCCGCGGCCGGGACGAGATGGTCCATCGCGACGACCTGGTGGTCGAATAGGGCTATACTGGAGCGGCCGATGAACGTTTTGACCAAGCCCGAAGACGCCACAGCCATCGTCGCCGAGCTGGGCCGGCGCGCCCGCGAGGCCGCCGTCGCGCTACGCAACGCCTCGACCGAGACCAAGAACCGCGCGCTTACCGACGCCGCGCGCCTGATCCGCGCCGAGAAGGCGGCGATCCTGGCCGCAAACGCCAAGGACATCGAGGCTGCCAGGGCCGCCGGCATGACCTCGGCATTGCAGGATCGGCTTCTGCTGAACGATGCGCGCGTCGAAGGCATGGCCAAGGGCCTCGACGACATCGTCGCCCTACCCGATCCGGTGGGGGCGGAGATCGAGAACTGGACGCGGCCCAACGGCCTGTCGATCAGCCGCGTGCGCGTGCCGATCGGCATCATCGGCGTGATCTACGAGGCGCGTCCCAACGTCACCGCCGATGCCAGCGCGCTCTGCATCAAGTCGGGCAATGTCGTGGTGCTGCGCGGCGGCTCCGACAGTTTCCATTCCTCGCGCGCCATCGTCGAGCTGCTGCGCCGGGCGCTGAAGGGCGCCGGCCTGCCCGAGGATTGCGTGCAGCTCGTGCCCACGACCGACCGCGCCGCCGTCGGCGAGATGCTGCGCGCCACCCGCTGGCTCGACCTGATCGTGCCGCGCGGCGGACGCTCGCTGATCGATCGCGTCACCGAGGAAAGCCGCGTGCCGGTGCTGCGCCATTACGACGGCATCTGCCATGTCTATGTCGATCGCGACGCCGACATCGCCATGGCGACGGATGTCGTGGCCAACGCCAAGATGCGCCGCGTCAGCGTCTGCGGCGCCGCCGAGACGCTCCTGGTCGACCGGGCCGCGCTCGATACGCATCTGATGCCGGTGTTGGCCAAGCTGCACGAGCTCGGCTGCGAGGTGCGCGGCGACAGCGAAGTGCAGAAGCGCGACCCCAAAGCCGCGCCCGCCACCGAGAAGGACTGGCGCACCGAGTATCTCGCACCGGTGATCTCGGTCGCCACGGTCGACGGCGTCGACGGCGCCATCCGGCACATCGCGACCTTCGGCAGCCAGCACACCGAATCGATCATCACCGGCAACGAGGCGACCGCGCGGCGTTTCCTGGCCGAGGTCGACAGCGCCATCGTCATGCACAACGCCAGCACGCAGTTCGCCGACGGCGGCGAGTTCGGCCTGGGCGCCGAGATCGGCATCTCGACCAACCGCATGCATGCGCGCGGACCGGTCGGGCTGGTCGAGCTCACGACCTACAAGAACATCGTGCGCGGCAAGGGCACGCTGAGGCCATGAAGCGCGACTATTCCTACCTCCCCCGTCATACGGGGGAGGTGGCCCGCAGGGCCGGAGGGGGAAAGCCACAGTCGAGATGGCCGCTGATCTCAGATCTGAAATCTTCAGGCGCCTTCTTTGCAGCCCGCCCCCTCCCTACCCTCCCCCGTCTGACGGGGAAGGAATAAGAGATGGTGTCCGCTCTCCACCCCATGCCGGGCGTGCCGCGGGATACGACGCGCCGCATCGGTCTTCTGGGCGGCTCGTTCAATCCCGCGCACGAGGGCCATCGCCATGTCAGCCTCGAAGCGCTGAAGCGTCTGGGCCTGGACGAAATCTGGTGGCTGGTCTCGCCACAGAACCCGCTCAAGACCGACGACGGCATGGAGCCCCTGGCCACCCGCGTCGCGCGCGCGCAGATCGTCGGCCGCCATCCGCGCATCCGCGTCGATGCGCCCGAGCTGGTGCTGGGCACGCGCTACACGCTCGACACGGTACGGGCGTTGCGCCGCGCCTACCCCAGGGCCCGATTCGTCTGGCTGACGGGCGCCGACATCCTGCCGCAGTTCGCCGAGTGGCGAGGCTGGCGCGAGCTGTTCGGTTCCATACCGATCGCAGCCTTCGCCCGGCCGGGCTGGAGCTACCCGGCTCTGGCCGCGGCAGCCCCGCGCACCTTCGCTCGTTACCGGCTGGACGCGAGCCAGGCGCGCATGCTGCCCTCCAGCGAGCCGCCGGCCTGGTGCTTCATCCCGAGCCGGCTCGACAGCCATTCGGCCACGGCGATCCGCGCCGTGCGGCCGCGCAAACGCAAAGCGAAAGGACAGACCATCCCCGAGACCCGCACGCTTCCCGACCGGAGCAAAGACGCCGAGGCGCTGCTTGCGCTGGTGCGCCGTTCGCTGGACGACGACAAGGCCGAGGACGTCGTCGTCATCGACCTCAAGGGCAAGTCGGCCTTCGCCGAT
>JAEZHS010000664.1 GCA_023436825.1 Pseudomonadota bacterium
CCGCTGGCCTCCCCGCCGCCCCCCCCGGAGCGAAGCGGAGGGGAGGCACCTTCTCTCCACGATAAGCAGCGTGTCGCGGAGAGAAGGTCCCTCCGCTCCGCCTCGCTGCGCTCGGCTTCGGTCTGGGCGACGAGGGGCCAGGGTTGAAAACAGTCACGTGAGTACAAACATTGGAGATCAAGGAATGACAATCCGCTTCGACAATCGCGTCGCCATCGTCACCGGTGCCGGCAACGGGCTCGGCCGCGCGCACGCGCTGCTGCTGGCCAGCCGCGGCGCCAAGGTGGTGGTGAACGATCCCGGCGGCGCGGTCGACGGTAAAGGCGGCGATCACGCGGCGGCCGACAAGGTCGTGGCGGAGATCAAGAAGGCCGGTGGCCAGGCGGTGCCGAACTACGATTCGGTGGCCGATCCCAAGAGCGCCGCCAACATCGTCAAGACCGCGGTCGATTCTTTCGGCACGGTCGACATCGTGGTCAACAATGCCGGCGTCCTGCGCGATAAGACCTTCCACAACATGACGGTCGAGGATTTCGACTTCGTGGTGAAGGTCCACTTCCTCGGTACCGCCTACGTAACCCACGCCGCCTGGCCGATCATGCGGGCGAAGGCCTATGGCCGCGTCGTCGTCACCTCGTCGAACTCGGGCATCTACGGCAATTTCGGCCAGTCCAACTATGGCGGCGCCAAGCTCGCCGTCGTGGGTTTCATGAACGCGTTGCGGCTCGAGGGCCAGAAGTACAACATCTTCGTCAATGCGCTGGCGCCGGTCGCCGGCACGCGCATGACCGAGAGCCTGATGACGCCCGAGATGCTGGCCAAGCTCGACCCGTCGTTCGTTTCGCCCATGGTCGCCTATCTCTGCAGCGAGCAGTGCCAACGCACCGGCGAAATTTTTAGCGCTGGCGCCGGTAACTTCGCGCGCATCGAATATCGCGAGGCGCCAGGCGTGCGCATCACGGGGCGAGCGCCCACCGTGGAGGACGTGGCCGACAACATCGAGAAGATCGCCGACCTCTCGACCAACAAGGTCTATCGGACCTCGACCGAGGAGGTGGCGGCGGTGGTGGGCTCCTGAACGCCGGCGTCTCCACGGGCGATCGTCTGGCGCCGGTCGCCGAATGGCTGGCGCATGACGGCCGGCTGATCGCACGGCCGGCCGACTTCATCGAGCAGCTGATGTATCAGGTGCTCAAGACCGGCATCCCGATATGGCGCGCCTACATCGGCCTGCAGCTCGTCCATCCGCAGCTCCAGGCCATGGGTTACGTGTGGCGGCGCGGCGAGAGGGTGCAGGAGATCGCCCGCGCCTGGGGCATCCAGTTCACGCCGGCCTATATCGGCAGTCCCCTCCAGGCGGCGCGCGAGCAGGGGAGACTGGTGCGTCATCGGCTGACCAACCTCACCGAGCACGATCACGTCCTGCTGCACGAACTCAAGGCCGACGGCGGTGTCGATTACGTTGCGCTGCCCATGCACATCCGTCGCGAGGGCCCGCTGCCCGTGGTTACCTTCGCCACCGACAACCGCCTGGGATTTTCCGACGAGGATGTCGCCGACCTGGTGCAGCTGGTCGACATGATGGGTGCGGTGACCGAAATGCACATCGAGCGTTCCGTCGCCGAGACCCTGGCTAACACCTATCTCGGCCCCGAGGTTGGCCAGCGCGTGCTGAACGGCGCGATCCGCCGCGGTGAGGGCGAGGAGATCCGCGCCGTGCTGTGGTTTTCCGACCTGCGCGACTTCACCGGCATGAACGAGCGTCTGCCACCGGCCGAAGTGCTGGAACTCCTGAACAACTACCTGCAGCTCGTCGGCGACGCGCTCAAGACCCATGGCGGGGAGATCCTGAAGTTCATCGGCGACGGCGTCATGGCCTATTTCCCGGCCGAGGATGCGTTGTTCCTGCCTATGGTGACGGCCCAGGCGCTGGGCGCCGCGCGCCGCCTGATCGCCGACATCGAGGCAGCCAACGAGGCGCGCGCCACGGGCGGCCACGAGCCGGTGCGATTCGGCGTCGGCCTGCACGTCGGCGACGTCACCTTCGGTAATGTCGGCACCGAGGACCGGCTCGACTTCACCGTCATCGGCTCCGCCGTCAACCGTGCGTCGCGGCTGGAGGGCATGACCAAGGCGCTGGGCGTGAAGGTCTGCGCCTCGGCCGAATTCAACGACGTCTGTACAGTGCCGATGAAGTCGCTCGGCAAGCACCGGCTGCGCGGCGTGCCCGCACCGGTCGAGATCTTCACCCTGCCGGATTGATGCGCTTGCTAGTATCTGCATTCCTTGGAAAGCTGATACAGCTTCACCTCACCCTGAGGAGGCCCGCAGGGCCGTCTCGAAGGGTGGGATACACTGTCGTTGTTGCCCATCCTTCGAGACGCCGCGCTACGCGCGGCTCCTCAGGATGAGGTTGTCTGTGAAGCAACTTTCGATGAAAGCAGGATACTAGACCAGGACCTTCCAGCCCTCGACCCAGCCCAGCGCTTCCTCGTCAGGCAGGGGCTGGCTCGAGGCATCGACCTCGAGACGATCGCCGAGCTTTCGCGCGCCGCAGAGCGCGAGCAC
>JAEZHS010000705.1 GCA_023436825.1 Pseudomonadota bacterium
CAACGCCCATTTCGCCGACTGGATCTTCTGCCTGGTCAGGACCTCCAACGAGGGCAAGCGCCAGGAGGGCATCTCCTTCCTGCTGATCGACATGAAGTCGCCCGGCATCCGCATCGATCCGATCTACCTGGTCGACGGCACGCGCACGCCGATGCGCCACGAGGTCAACCAGGTCTTCTTCACCGACGTGAAGGTGCCGGTCGAGAACCGGGTGGGCGAGGAGAACAAGGGCTGGACCTACGCCAAGTACCTGCTCGAGTTCGAGCGCGGCGGCCAGGCTCACGGGCCGCGCCTGCGCAAAGCCTTCCGCCACCTGCAGACGCTTTCCAAGAGCCAGATGGATGACGGCGAGGCCTTGTCGCACGATCCCAAGTGGCGCGAGAAGATGGCGGCGCTGGAAATGGAGATCGACGCCATCGAGATGAACGAGCTGATGTTCTACTCCAGCCTCAAGACCGGCGATGCGCCCGGCAACATGGCGTCGATCGTCAAGATGCGCGGCACCGAGGTCGGCCAGAAGATCACCGAACTCGCGGTCGAGGCCGTCGGCTGGTACGGCGTGCCCTTCACCGAGCTCAGGAACTACGACAGCAACATCGTCCCGGTGGGCGGCGAATACGTCGACGACGTGACGCCGCGCTACTTCAACAACCGCAAGACCACGATCTATGGCGGCTCGTCCGAGGTGCAGCGCAATGTGCTGGCCAAGGCGATGCTGGGGCTATGAGAGCTTGTATTGCCTCTGGAAAAACGCCGAATGCAGTCCGCCATCCGGCGGCCTGGCCGCCATGTGTTGTGTGATCTGAGAATTCCTGGAACTGTTTCCGGCGACCATCAGCATCACGCGATTCACCGGCATGGTCTTGAGCGTCCCGCGCTTCAGCAGTTCTTCGAGAATGTCCTCGGGTTCGCCCTCGGGGACGGCAATCCAATATCTCAGGGCTCGGAGCATGCTCTGCGTTTCAGGATCGTGCGCCCGGTAATCGCCGGCGACATAATGCGTGCCTAGCGTTTCAATCCTGGCGATGCAGATCGGTTCGCCCTCGCTGTCCGGATCTTCCGCACTATGATCGGTATGCAGACCGTGCGGTTGGGGAACTGTAAATCTTCCGTACGCACAATGGCCTTTGCGATAGCGCGCCGACGGAACGAGCACGCTCATCATTTCACTTACATCGTGGTTATAGAGGCGCACATAACTCGCCATTGGGTCGGGTGTACCGCTGGCCAATGTCTCTGAGAGCCAACGGTCATCGACATACACCGTCTTGACCTCGTCGAAATGCTTCGCCTGCTCATAGATCTCGTCCCTTGCGGCGTCGCGAAAGTGGGCAATCGGTATCGGCAAGTGGGTATGCGCTTCGCGATCGTTGAAATTCGCGTGCAAGCGTTCGATAAGCGACCAATGGCCGGCAGAGAACTGCACCGGCTCCAGGATTTTCAGTCTGGATGGTAGGGCGGCCCATGCCTGACGAAGAGGTGTCATAACCGTCATTCTATTTGCTCCATCTTGGAGGGCGTTCGAATGCACTACAACCGGCTCGGCCGCAGCGGCCTGAAGGTTTCAGAGGTCTGTCTCGGCACCATGACCTTCGGCAACGGCGCCGACGAAGCCGAAGCGGCGCGCATGGTCCATGCCGCCTTCGATGCCGGCGTGAACTTCTTCGACACCGCCGACGCCTATGTTAACGGCGTCTCGGAGACCATGCTGGGCAAAGCGCTGAAGGGCCGGCGGTCGGACGCCGTCGTCGCTTCCAAGGTGTTCAACCCGATGGGCGGACGGCCGAACGATTCGGGCATGTCGCGACTGCATATCATGCAGGCCGTCGAGGCCAGCCTGAAGCGGCTGCAGACGGACTACATCGACATCTATTTCATCCATCACGTCGACATCCAGACGCCGCTCGAGGAGATGCTGCGCGCCTTCGACGACCTCGTGCGCCAGGGGAAGATCGTCTACACGGCCTGCTCCAACTACGAGGCGTGGCGGCTGATGGAGGCCCTGTGGCTCGCCGAGACGCGCGGCTGGACGGGGTTCGCGGCGTACCAGCCGCAGTACAGCCTCGTGGTGCGCGACATCGACGAGGAGATCGTGCCGGCCTGCGAGGCCAAGGGGCTGGGCGTCGTCGCCTGGTCGCCGCTCGCCTCGGGCTATCTGGCCGGCAAGTACAAGCCGGGCGACCTCAAGGCCGAAGGCACGCGCTCGAGCGAGGGCTGGGGCTTCCAGGGGCGCTTCTTCGCGCCCAACCATGCCGAGATCCTGCAGGCGCTGCTCGATACGGCGCGCGACATCAATCGTTCGCCGGCGCAGACGGCGCTGCGCTGGGTGATGGACCAACCCTTCATGACCAGTGCGATCGTGGGCGCGCGCAATGCGCAACAACTCGGCGAGACGCTGGCCGCCGGCGGCTGGCGCCTGCCCGAGGAGGCGAGGGCGAGGCTCGACAAGATATCCGCCCAGCCGCATCGCTATCCGCGCGCGTTCGAAGAGCCCATGGTCGAGCGCCGCAACAGCGCGGTGAAGATGCCGTCGCTGAAGAAGTAGAAGGGTTGACGTCGATCTCGATTTGGCACAGTGACAGCACTGCTTGCACGTCGGTCGGGCGACGCAAGCCTTGGTATGACAGCGGCGGCGGCCCCCAGATATGGCCCCTCCTGGAGCCCCAAAAGTCGCAATAAAAGAACCTGGCCGCGCCAGCCGGGTGCGGCCACACCAATTCAAACTTCAGTTATTTACAAGCACGGAAGTTTTCGGTAGGGTGCGAGCGTCTGTCGCTCTATGCATCGTTTATCCGACCGTAAGCCAGACCGCTCCGCCCTGGAGCCGGTCATCCCGTCCGGCTGCGTTCAGTGGGGCGGGATGGACTCCAGAGGTGCAGTCCAGCGGGAGGGGCAGCAGAAAATGCAGGAAATGCAGAAAATTCAGAAGCGGCGTGGATTCAATGGATTAGCGGGTGTCCGGCCAGCCTGCAAAAACTGGCAGAAAATGCAAAAATTCAAAGGCGAGACGCCTGCTGTTGATGCACTCCTGCGGCAAAGGCGAGAGGCGCGCGCCGGCGCATACGGCGCCTTGCCGTCAAAGCCACTGCGACGCGCTACTAACGTGGGAAGACGATGACGTTTCAGCCGAATGTCGGCTCGCTGAAGGAACGCTTCAGCGCACTGCGTACGCTGAAGCCCTTCATTGCGATGGTCTGGCGGGCAAGTCCCTCCCTGATGACCACGTCGCTGGTGCTGCGCCTGGTGCGCGCGCTGATACCGGTGGCCGGGCTCTATGTCGGCAAGCTGATCATCGACGACGTCGTGCTGCTGGTGCAGATGCCCGCGCGGCCGGACACGCTCGAGGGCTGGCTGGCGAGCGGCCATCTGAACTGGCTGGCGGCGCTGCTCGGCGCCGAGTTCGCTCTCGCAGTCCTGTCGGATGTGCTGATCCGTGTCGTCTCCCTGGTCGACGGCCTGCTGTCGGAAAAGGTGACGAACAGCTCGAGCGTCAGACTGATGGAGCATGCCGCGACGCTCGACCTCGAGGACTTCGAGGACGCCGAGTTCCAGGACCAGCTCGAGCGGGCGAGGCGGCAGACCAGCGGGCGGCTCACCCTGATGGCGCAGCTGCTCGCGCAGGCACAGGCACTTGTGACGGTGGCGACGTTCGGCGCCGGACTGCTGATCTACGCCCCGTGGCTTATCGTGCTGCTGCTGGTGGCGCTGCTGCCGGTGTTCCTGGGCGAGCAGCACTTCAACGCACGGGCCTATTCGCTGGACTTCGGCCGCACGCCGGAGCGGCGCGAGCTCGACTACGTGCGCCAGACGGCGGCCAGCGTCGAGACGGCCAAGGAAGTGAAGATCTTCGGCCTGAACCGCTGGCTGATCGATCATTACCGGCGGCTGGCCGACGCCTTCTACGTCGCCAATCGCCGGCTGGCGCTGAAGCGCGCCGGCTGGGGCAGCCTGTTCGCCGCCGTCGGCACGATCGGCTACTACGTCGCCTACGCCTACATCGTCTGGCGCACCCTGGGCGGTGTCTTCTCGATCGGCGATCTCACCTTCCTCGCGGGCTCCTTCGCCCGGCTGCGGGGCCTGCTGGAACAGCTGCTGACCACCTTCTCGACCACGGCGGCGCAGGCGCTCTACCTCAACGATCTCTTCACCTTCTTCGACATGCGGCCGGAGATCCTGTCGCCGGCCAATGCCCGGCCGTTCCCCAAGCCGATCCGCGAGGGCTTCATCTTCGAGGATGTCGGCTTCATCTATCCCGGCGCCGAGCGCTGGGCGGTGCGGCATCTGAGCTTCACCCTCGAGGCGGGCGAGGTGGTGGCGCTGGTCGGCGAGAACGGCGCCGGAAAGACGACTCTGGTGAAGCTGCTGACACGTCTCTACGACCCCGACGAGGGCCGCATCCTGCTCGACGGCCACGACCTCCGGGAATACGACCTCGACCAGCTGCGCGGCAGCATGGGCGTCATCTTCCAGGACTTCGTGCGCTACAACTTCACTGCCCGCGACAACATCGCGGTCGGCCGCATTTCGTCCCAGCACGACCAGGCGCGTATCGAGCGGGCGGCGCGGTCGAGCCAGGCCGATGAGGTCATCGGCGGCTTGGCCGGGGGCTACGACCAGCGCATCGGAAAGCGCTTCAAGAACGGTATCGAGCTGTCGGGCGGCGAATGGCAGAAGATCGCGATCGCCCGGGCCTACATGCGGGAGGCCGAGGTGCTGATC
>JAEZHS010000727.1 GCA_023436825.1 Pseudomonadota bacterium
CGCGGGACGCGCGCGCTGCGGAAGACTTAACCATTCGACGTCGTCGGCAGGACCGCCTCCTGCACGACCTGCCCCGGGCGCACCTTCTGGATGCCGTCGACGATCACCTTTTCGTTTTCCTTGACGCCCGAGGTGACGACGACGTCTGTGCCGCGCTGCGGGCCGGTCTGCACGCGGCGCTGCTCGACCTTGTGCTGGTCGTTGACGACCAGCACGTAGTAGCCGGACTGGTCGACCTGCACCGCCGACTGCGGCACCACGAGGCGCGGCGCTTCCTGGCGCTCGCGGATAATGGCCGTGACGAACTGGCCATCGGTCAAGGTGCGATCGGGATTGGGCATGGTCGCCCGCATGATCAGCGTGTCGGTCTGCGGATCGACCTGCGGGTCGGTGAGGTTCCAGACGCCGCGCTGGGCGTACTCCTGGCCGCCGGGCAGGCGGACGCGGATGTCGATCTTGGCCATGCCGCCATCCTCCGTGCGTCGCGCCTCGCGGATCGCCTCGAGATCGCGCACGCTCACCGGGAACAGCACGTAGATCGGATCCTGGCTGACGATGGTGGCGAGCACGCCGCTCGCCGGATTGACGAGATTGCCGACCGTATAGGCTGTCCGCCCGATGCGCCCGTCGATCGGTGCGCGGATGTCGGTGTAGTCGAGATTGACCTGGGCCTGCGTCAGCGCCGCCTTGGCCTGCATCACCCGGCCGGTGGCGGTGTCGAGCGCCGCCTTGTTCGCATCGACCTGGCTCTGCGGGCTGAAGTTGCGCTTCACCAATTCGACGCTGCGGTCATATTCGAGCTTGGCGTTGGTCAACGCCGCTTCGGCGACGGCGAGGTTGGCGTTGGCCTGGTCGAGGGCCGCCTGGAACTGCACCTTCTCGATCTGATAGAGCAGCTCGCCTGTCTTGACGTCCTGGCCCTCGCGGAACAGCACCTTCTCGAGGAAGCCTTCGACGCGGGCGCGCACCTCTACTTTTTCGAGGGCCTTGATGCGGCCGACGAACTCGAAGGACTGGCTGACGCCCTTCATGGCCGCCAATCGCACGCCGACTGCAGGAGCCGGAGGCGGCGGTGCCGCAGCAGCCGGCGCCTTGCTGAGGTTATGGCCGAACAGGTACCAGCCACCACCGGCCACGACGACCAGTGCTACGACGGCAACGATGGCAATCCATCGCGATCTTGGAACAGCGTGGGAAGTCGCCATCACACAGCCTCACGATCCGCAGCGCCGATGGCGCCCGACTGGTACTCCGCCAGGTCCAAGCGTCGTCCGACGAAGCGATGCGAGAAAGCGAGATTTTCTCGGCCATACGCCAAGCGCCGTCATGTCGGCCTCTTCAGCAGCTCCGCATCGACCGGCATCTTGTGCAGCCGCTTGCCGGTCGCAGCGAAGATGGCGTTGGCCACGGCCGGCACGATCGCCGACGTGCCCGGCTCGCCCATGCCACCCGGCGGCTCAGCGCTCTTCACGATGTGCACTTCGATCTCCGGCGCCTCGTCCATGCGGACCACCTGGTAGCTGTCGAAGTTCGACTGCTCGACGCGGCCATCCTTCAGCGTGATCTCGCCATAGAGAGCGGCCGAGATGCCGAAGACGATCGCGCTTTCGATTTGCGCCCGCACCGTGTCGGGATTGACCACCGTGCCGCAATCCATGGCGGCAACAACGCGCCGCACGCGCACCGACCCTTCCTTGGCGACCACGACCTCGGCGACTATCGCCAGGTAGCTGCCGAATACGGCCTGCACGGAGACGCCGCGGCCACTGCCCTCCGGCAGCTTCTGACCCCAACCGGCCTTCTCGGCCGCCAGCACCAGCGCCGCCTTGGCGCGCGGAGTCTTGTCGAGCAGGGCTAGCCGATAGGCCACCGGATCCTGCTGCGCGGCAGCCGCCAGCTCGTCCATGAAGCTCTCGACTACGAAGATGGTGTGCGAAGGACCGACACTGCGCCAGAACGCGGTCGGAACGCCGGGCGGCTCGACGCGCAGGTATTCGACGCGCTTGTTGGGCAGGCCGTAGGCGAACTTGACCGCACCCTCGATGCTGTCCGGATCGAGGCCGTTGTTGAAGCCGGGCGGCAGCCAACGGGCCACGACCGACGATCCGGCAAAGCGATGGTTCCAGGCGACCGGCTTGCCGCTTTCGTCCAGCCCTGCCGACAGACGGTCGAACCAGAAGGGCCGGTACATGTCGTGCTGGATGTCTTCCTCGCGCGTCCACACGACCTTCACAGGCCCGTCGACCTTCTGCGCGATCTGGGTGGCGCGCGTCACGCCATCGATCTCCAGCCGCCGGCCAAAGCCGCCGCCGATCAGATGTTGGTGCAGCACGACCTTTTCCAGCGGCAGGCCGGTGACCTTGGCCGCCGCCGCCTGGGCACGTGCGGCCACCTGGGTGCCGACCCAGACATCGCATCCGTCGCGGCGCACGTGCACGGTGCAGTTCATCGGCTCCATGGTGGCGTGCGCCAGGAACGGCATTTGGTACGTTGCCTCGACCTTGGTCGCGGCCGAGGCCAGCGCCTTGGCGGTGTCTCCGACATCCTCCGCGACCGCGCCTGCGGTGAGCGTCGCCTGCTCGAGCTCGCGCGCGATGTCCTGCGTGGTGAGCTTGGCGTGCGGACCGTCGTCCCATTCGACCTTGAGGGCGGCCAGTCCTTTCTTCGCCGCGCCCATGTGGTCGGCGACAACCGCGACGCAGTCGTCGAGTTTCACGACTTGACGTACGCCCTTGACGGCGCGGGCCGCCGTGTCGTCGACGCTCTTCAGCCTGCCGCCGAACACCGGCGACTGCGCCAGGGTCGCGACCTTGACACCCGGGGGCCTGGCATCGATGCCGTAGAGCGCCGTGCCGTTGACCTTGGCCGGCGCGTCGAGCCGTTTGGCCGGCGTACCGATCAGCTTGAAGTCCTTGGGAGCCTTCAGCGGCACGTCCTTGGGCACAGGCAGGCTGGCGGCATCCGCGGCGAGTTCACCGTATCTCAGCTTGCGGCCGGACGCCGTGTGGAGGACTTCGCCTCCCTGAGCTCGGCACGACGCAGGGTCGACGTTCCAGCGCTTGGCGGCCGCTTGGATGAGTAGCGTGCGGGCGACCGCACCGGCCTGCCGCAGCGGCTGCCACGATGCCATGATCGCCGTCGAACCGCCCGTCGCCTGCACACCCGCCAGCAGCGGGTTGCCGAAGGTCTTCTCGTCAGGCGGCGCATGCTCGAGTTTCACTTGGCTCAGCGCCACCTCGAGCTCCTCGGCGATCAGCATGGGGATCGACGTGTAGGTGCCCTGCCCCATCTCGACATAGGGCATGGTGAGCACGACCTGGCCGTCCTTGCCGATGCGGACGAAGGCGTTGGGCACGAAGGCTTCGTCGCCCGCTGCCTGCGCACCGGCAAGCGGCAGGCTGAGGCCGAGCGTCAAGCCGCCGCCGGCAGCGATGAGCAGGAAGTTGCGCCGTGAGAGGTCGGTCATGATCAGCCTCCCTTGCTCTGCGCGGCCTGCTTGATGGCCTCGCGGACGCGGCCATAGGTGCCGCAGCGGCAAATGTTGCCGGCCATCGCATCGTCGATGTCGGCGTCCGTCGGCTTGGGGTTCGCCGCCAGCAACGCTGCTGCCGACATGATCTGACCCGACTGGCAATAGCCGCATTGCACGACCTCGCGATCGAGCCAGGCCTTCTGCACCTTGGCGCCCGCCGCCGTCGCGCCGATCGCCTCGATGGTGGTGACGGCCGAGCCCTTCAGGCTGTCGACCGGCGTGACGCAGGAACGCACGGCATTGCCGTCGACATGCACGGTACAGGCACCACACAGCGCCATGCCGCAGCCGAACTTGGTGCCGGTCATGCCCAGCACGTCGCGCAGCACCCAGAGCAGCGGGGTGTCGCCGTCGACATCGACATTGTGCATCTTGCCGTTGATCTTCAGGGAATAGGCCATGGCTCACCTCTTGCCGTAGGCGGTGAAGATGAAGTCTTTCGACTTCACGATGGTGTGGCACGCAAAGCCGCAGTCGGTGCCGCGGCCCTCGGGCGTGTAGGTGTCGGTCGCGACGTCGTAGGTGAAACGCGCATAACCCCAGCCGCCGCTGCTCGCGAAGCGCTTGCTGTCTCTGGTGATGAACAGCACCTCGTTCAGCGTGGACGAAATGCGTACGTCGAAGGGCGCCTCGGTGCTCTTCACCGGCTTCCACTGGATCTTGGCGATCGTCGAGCCGTCGGGAAACGGCTGACCGTTGAGGGGAATGCCCGCCTGGTACGCCGCGATCATCGTCGGGTTGGCGACCATGACCTTGACGTCGTGCTCGGTCTGGCTGGCGCCGACGGTCGCCCAGGTTTCGTATCCCCTGAACTCTGACAGCGCCAGGCCGTCGGGCACCGCGACGGTGTATTTGTCGGCGGCGACCACGGCATGGCCGCCCAGAACAGCGAATGCGATCGTACCTGTGAGCACAAGCAAGGTTGGAATTCTGGTCATGATCGTTCTCCCCGGTCGGCGACGCTCGTTGATCGAGCACCTGACAGTTACGCCGCCGCTTACACGAACGCTCGTTATCGTCTGTTAAGAGTTGTAAGCGGCGCGCTAACGGCAGGCCTATTGAACGAAGGTATGGATGGCGCCCGTTGCTGCGGCCTAGATCTTGCGGTCCCACGCCTCGTCTTGTGACTCCCTCACCAGCTCTTCCATGAGGTCGGGCACGACGTTGCGGAACTTGCCGTCGTCGGCGGGAACGATCTCGACCAGCCGGGAGATCATCTCGGCGGGATCGAGACGGGCTTCGTCGCTCCACGACAGGCTGTCGATGAGATCGCGCATGGCTGCGCGCTTGGTGAAATTGCGGCCGTCATCGAGCCAGCGGAAGGGCGTGTCCGCCATGGTTTCGGTAAAACCGGTCGGATACGGACCGGGCTGGACGGTCTGGACCTTGATGCCAAACGGTGCCAGCTCAAGCTGCATGGCCTCGGCGATCGCCTCGATCGCATGCTTGGTCGCGGCGTAGACGCCGAACCCCGCCGGCGTGAAGAGGCCGCTGATCGAGGAACAGAACACGACCTTGCCGGGCTGCTTCGCCGCTACCCACTTGGCGACGAAGCCCTGGGTGAGCGCGAGCGGCGCGAACAGGTTGGTCTCGAAGTTGCGCCGTACTAGGCCGATGGGAATCTCGCTCACCGGGCCCGCCTCGCCGATGGCGGCGTTGTTGAACAGCACGTCGATGTCGCATTTCAGCGCCTGTGCGACGTCATACGGATCGAGCAAGTCGAGCTTTTCGACCTCCATCGAGGTCAGGCCCAGTGCCTCGGGCGGGGCATGGCAGGG
>JAEZHS010000740.1 GCA_023436825.1 Pseudomonadota bacterium
GCGTCTTCCGGGGAGCAAGCCAAACCGGACAGGGCGGGAGACGAAATCGCATGGCGAGCAGCGCGGGCTACAACAAGATGTTCCCCGTCTCATGGACGGAATTGCACCGCGATGCCCGGGCGCTGGCGTGGCGACTGGCCGATCTCGGGCCGTTCAAGGGGCTGGTGGCCATCACCCGCGGGGGGCTGGTACCGGCCGCCATCGTCGCCCGAGAGCTGAACCTGCGACTGATCGACACCGTCTGCTGCTCGACCTACGACCGCATGGAGCGCGGCGCCAAGGTCGAGCTCTTGAAGGGCACCTCGGCCGAGAACGACCAGGGCGACGGTTGGCTGATCGTCGACGACCTGGTCGATACCGGGGTCACTGCGCGGGCCGTCCGGGCGCTCCTGCCGAAAGCGCATTTCGCCACGGTCTATGCCAAGCCCGCTGGTCGGCCGACGGTCGACAGCTATATCACCGAGGTGAGCCAGGATACCTGGATCCTGTTCCCATGGGACCAGGAGGCGGTGATGGCCAAGACGATCATCGAACTGAAAGGCAGCCAGCAATGAAGAGCTGGGTCATCCCCTCGCCCAAGGGCATCGATTCGCTGACCTTGGCCGAGCGGCCGGATCCCACGCCGGGTCCGCGGCAGGTGCTGGTGCGCGTGCGCGCGACGTCGCTCAACTACCGCGACCTGATCACGGTCGAAGGCAGCTCGGCGCGGGCCGCCCCCAAGCCCGACCTGGTGCCGTTGTCGGACGGCGCCGGCGACGTCGTGGCGGTCGGGCCGGGCGTCACCCGGGTCAAGGTCGGCGACCGCGTGGCGGGCTGCTTCATGCAGAAGTGGGTGGGCGGCGCCATCGATGAGGCGGCACAGGCCTCGGCGATGGGCGGCGCCATCGACGGCATGCTGACCGAGCTTGCCGTGCTGGAAGAGGACGGCGTGGTCCGCCTGCCCGGCCATCTCAGCTTCGAGGAAGGCGCCACCTTGCCGTGCGCCGGCGTTACCGCCTGGCATGCGCTGGTCGAGATCGGCGGCATCAAGGCGGGCGACACCGTGCTGGTGCTGGGCTCCGGCGGCGTCTCGATCTTCGCCCTGCAGTTCGCGCGGATGTTCGGCGCGCGGGTGATCGCGACCTCGGGGTCCCCAGCCAAGGCCGAGCGCGCGAAGAGGATGGGCGCGGAAGCGGTGATCGACTATCGCGCCATGCCCGAGTGGGACCAGGAGGTCATGAAGCTGACCGGCGGCCGTGGCGTCGACATCACGGTCGAGGTCGGCGGCGCGGGCACTCTGCCGCGCTCCTTCACGGCCACCAGGATCGCCGGCCGCATCGCCGTGATCGGGCTGCTGACGGGCGCGGGCGCGCAGGTCGATCCGATGCCGATCCTGCGGCGCAACCTCCGCGTCCAGGGCCTCTATGTCGGCAACAGGCAGATGTTCGAGGCCATGAACCGCGCCATCGAGGCGGACGGTCTAAAACCTGTCATCGACAAGGTGTTTCCTTTTGCGCAGGCAAAGGACGCCTACCGGCACATGAAGAGCCAGAACCACTTCGGCAAGATCGTGATTTCACACGGTTAGGCGAGAGCAGGAGAGCCAATGCAAAACCTCTGGTCCGACAGCGACGCCAAGGCCGCGATCACCAAGCATGCCGCAAAGGGGATCGGCGAGGACCTGGCGTTGCGCGTCTACACGACACGCCTGCTGGGCGGCGAGCCGCGGCTGGTGCTGCATGGCGGCGGCAACACGTCGGTGAAGACCAAGGTGGCCGACATCACCGGCGCGCCCGTCGACGTGTTGTGCGTAAAAGGCAGCGGCTGGGACATGGCCACGATCGAGGCGCCAGGCCTGCCGGCGGTTCGCCTCGAACCGTTGCGCGAGCTGGTCGGGCTGCAGGCGCTGTCGGACGAGGACATGGTCAATGTCCAGCGCTGCAACCTCTTGGACAGTAAGTCGCCCAACCCGTCGGTCGAGACGCTGCTGCATGCCTTCCTGCCGCACAAGTTCATCGACCACACCCACTCCAACGCCGTGCTGGCGCTGACCGACCAGCCCGACGGCGAGGCGCTGGCGGCCGACGTCTACGGCAAGCGCGCGGCGCTGGTGCCCTACGTCATGCCGGGCTTCGCCCTGGCCAAGAAAACTAACGAAGTCGCGCGGAAGAATCCCGAGGTCGAGGGATTGATCCTGCTGAAGCACGGCATCTTCTCGATGGGCGCCACCGCGGAAGAAGCCTATGTGCGCATGATCGACCTGGTCACGCTGGCGGAGAAGCGGCTGGCCAAGGAGACGCGCAAGATCTTCCCTGGTGCATCGTTGCCCGGGAAGATCGCGAGCGCGGCCGAGGTGGCGCCGATCCTGCGCGGGTTGATCTCGCTGCCCGCCAAGGACGGCGGCCGCGAGGCGGCGCAGCGCTTCGTGTTCGAGTTCCGCACCAATCCCGGCATCCTGGCCTTCGTCGGCGGCAAGGAGATCGCGCGCTACAGCCAGCAGGGTCCGGTGACGCCCGACCATGCGATCCGCACCAAGGGCGTGCCGCTGGTCGTGCCGGCGCCGGAAGCCGGCAAGCTCGACGCCTTCAAGACGGGCGCCAAGGCCGCGCTCGACAAGTTCGTCGCCGACTATCACGCCTATTTCCAGCGCCACAACGTGCGGCAGATGCCGAGCAAGACCGAGCTCGATCCGATGCCGCGCGTCGTGCTGGTGCCGGGGCTCGGCCTGTTCGGCATCGGCAACACGTCGAAAGACGCCAAGATCGCGGCCGATCTCGCCGAGACCACGGTCGAGGTGGTGGCCGACGCCGAACGACTCGGCACCTATGAATGCATTCCCGAGCCCGACATCTTCGACATCGAGTACTGGTCGCTCGAACAGGCCAAGCTCGGCGCGGCGGTGGAGAAGCCGGGGGCGCGGCGCATCGCCGTCGTGACCGGCGGCGCCTCGGGCATCGGCGCGGCGACCGCCGCGGCGTTCGCCAAGGAGGGCGCCGAGGTCGTCGTGGTCGACCGGGACGTCTCCAAGATCAAGGGCATGGCCATCGCCTGCGACGTCACCAATCCCGCCGAGGTGCGCGCCGCCTTCGACAAGGTCGCGGCGACCTACGGCGGCGTCGACATCGTCGTCTCCAACGCCGGCGCCGCCTGGCAGGGCCGCATCGGCGACGTTTCGGACAAGACCCTGCGCGACAGCTTCGAGCTGAATTTCTGGGCGCATCAGAGCGTGGCGCAGAACGCGGTGCGTATCATGCGCGCCCAGGGCCTGGGCGGCTGCCTGTTGTTCAACGCCTCCAAGCAGGCGGTGAACCCGGGTCCCGACTTCGGCCCCTACGGGCTGCCCAAGGCAGCGACGCTGTTCCTCAGCCGGCAGTATGCACTCGACCATGGCGGCGAGGGCATACGCTCGAACGCCGTCAACGCCGACCGTATCCGCTCCGGCCTGCTGACCGACCAGATGATCGCCGAGCGCTCCAAGAAGCGTGGCCTGAGCGAAGCCGACTACATGGGCGGCAACCTCTTGGGCCTCGAGGTCACCGCGGCCGATGTGGCGCAGGCGTTCGTTTCGCTGGCCAAGGCGAGCAAGACCACCGGCGCGGTGGTCACGGTCGACGGCGGCAACATCGCGGCAGCGCTGCGTTGAGGAATCCGCATCTCTCCCAGCCGGCATCACCAGTCTAAGATCGGCCCATGTCGATCGAGATCACGCCACTGACACCCCACATCGGCGCGCGCCTCACGGGTATCGATGCGCGCCGGCCCCTCACCGCTGCCGAAGTCGAGGCGATCGACCAAGGCATGAACCGCCATGCCGTTCTGGTGCTGCCGGGCCAGGACATCACCGACGACCAACAGCTCGCCTTCACCCGCAATTTCGGGCCGCTCGAGGAAGGCGCCAACTCGACGGTGCGCAATTCGGAGCTGCGGCTCGCGCCGGCCTTCGCCGACGTCTCCAACCTCGACAAATCGGGCGAGAAGCTTGCGCGCGACAACAAGCGGCGCATGGCGTCGCTGGGCAACCGGCTGTGGCACTCCGACGCCTCGTTCCGCGTCGTGCCGGCCAAGTATTCGATCCTGAGCGGCCGCATCGTCACGACCGCCGGCGGCAACACCGAGTTCGCCGACATGCGCGCGGCCTACGACGCGCTCGACGCGGCGACCAAGGCCGAGATCGAGAACCTGATCTGCGAGCATTCGCTGATCTTTTCGCGCAGCCAGCTCGGCTTCACCGACTTCCTGCCCGACGAGCGCGTGGCAATGAGGCCGGTGCGGCACCGGCTGGTGCGCACGCATCCCGGCTCGGGCCGAAAGTCTCTGTTCCTGTCGGCCCATATCGGCACGATCGTCGGCTGGCCGCAGCCCGAGGCGATGGCCTTCATCCGCGACCTGACCGAGCACGCCACGCAGCCCCAGTTCGTCTATTCGCACCGCTGGACGCAGCATGACCTGGTGATGTGGGACAATCGCGCCACCATGCACCGCGTGCGCCGCTTCGACGACCTCAACATCGTGCGCGACATGCGCCGCACGACCACGCGAAGCGACGGGCCGACGGCAGCACAGGACGCCGCCTGAGCCTGCTCAGGGTGGAACCGAGACTCGGGGCAGCGCCATCGGTTTCAAGCTGGCATTGTCGAGCATGCAGTCGAACGCCGCACCGGCATAGCCGAGAAGCATGCCGAACTCGACGGCCGCCCCTCATTCGGTGAACGTCCAGTTCGAAGAGCGCTTCAGCGTGGCGTGGAACAGGCGCACCGTCCTCTCGACGGACGGCCCGAGCGCCCCCCAACCAGCGGACTGGCCGCATCGTGCTCGAAGTCCTTGTCGGAGAATGGACGGCCCATCGGGTAGTCCTGCCGAAACAGGTCGCCCTGCCGCTCCATCGGTCCCGGCAGCGCCGCGAATTGTTGCCAGCACTGGCTCGCGACCACAGAGAGGTTGAACAAGTTCTGGGGCGACACGAGCGTCCGTGCCGCTCGGCGGGGTGCCGCGGGTCCTCGAACTCCGCCCAGGTCGCGAAGACGTTGACGTTCAGTCTCGGATCGTTCCTTGCGCGAACGCGGATGCCGAGTGAGCCGCAGACGCGCCTGACGTCGGCATCCTCGGCCAGCGACAACGCGGCGATCTGGTGGGCCCATTTGTCGTAGTCGATGCGCTCGCTGATGTAGTCCGCTGCCTGGCTTTCGCAGGACGCCGCGATACTCAGGAGCAGCGAGCCAGCGATGCGGCGAAACCTCATGGCGGAAATGCTGGCGCACGGTGCAGGCGATGTCGATAGTGTCGACCGCAAAGCATCTGTTATCCGAGGAAACACCATGCCCACCCTGCCCAAGCGTCGCGTCGGCAAGACCAGGCTCGAAGTCACCACACTGGGCCTGGGCGGCGCGCCCATGGGCGGCTTCCGCGCCACCATCTCCGACGCCGAGGCAATGGCGCTGACCGACGCCGCCTACGAAGGCGGCGTGCGCTACTTCGACACTTCTCCCTTCTACGGATACGGCCGCAGCGAGCTGCGCATGGGCGCGGCGCTGCGCAACAAGCCGCGTGAGGAATTCGTGCTGTCGACCAAGGTCGGCCGCGTCCTGCACGCCATGAAGCCCGGCGAGAAGAAGCCCGCCGACTTCCGCGAGAACGGCCTGCCGGGCTTCGCGCCGGTGTTCGACTACACCTATGACGGCGTCATGCGCTCGCTGGAGCATTCGCATCTCAGGCTGGGACTCGCCAAGATCGACATCGCGCTGATCCACGATGTCGATTTCTGGACCATCAAGGATCGCCGGATCCTCGACGAGCGCTTCAAGACCGTCATGGACTCGGGCTTCAAGGCGCTCGACGAGCTGCGCAAGGCCGGGATCATCGGCGCGATCGGCGTCGGCATCAACGAATCGGACACCAGCCTGCGCTTCATCAAGGCCGGCGACTTCGACTGCATGCTGCTGGCCGGCCGCTACACGCTGCTCGAACAGGGTGGGCTCGAGGAGTTCCTGCCCGAGTGCATCAAGCGGAACGTCTCGGTCATCCTGGGCGGGCCATACAACTCGGGCATCCTGACCGGCGGCGTGAAGCCCGGCGCCACGCACGACTACGTGGCCGCACCCACGCCCCTGATCGAGAAGGCGCAGAAGATCGAGGCGGTGTGCCAGCGCCATGGCATCGAGCTCGGCGCCGCCGCCATGCAGTTCCCGCTGTTCCATCCCGCGCTCTGCTCGGTCATCCCGGGCGCGCTCAGCACCGCGGAAGTCAAGCAGAACATCGCGCGGCTGTCGGTCAAGATCCCGGTCGAGCTGTGGAGCGAGCTCAAGCGCGAGAAGCTGCTCGACGCCAACGCGCCGACGCCGAACTGACAGCTCTTCACGGAGGTTTTGACTGGCCGACCGGCGAATCGGATCGTGTTCGCCGCATCTCATGCGCGTTCGTAGGCGCGGCAAGTCGATTTTCCGGTATTTCCGGCATTTCCGACAGAGGTCGTAGTAGTGCCTCGGAAGTCCACCCACTATCCATAGTGGCTTGCGGAGGCATCCGGACAGTTACGCTCGTTTGCGCCATTGGTTTTCGCTCGGCCGGACAGGCCGGCCCGGCTGCGGCCGGGCGCGATGGGTATCGGATGAACGATGCATAGAGCAGAGCCGCCGTGAGGCGACGCACGCTTAACATAACTTAGGTTCTCACGAGAGTCAACTACGGTAGTTTTTGCGTCCCGTAAGGGGCCAAACGGCGCAAAAATGTCCGGGGTCGAGCATCGATGCCGGCACTGCTGGCACTCCCGTCGGTCCGCGCGCCAGCTCGGAAAGCTATCTGTCAGGAAGCACTGATCACCAGGGCCCGAATGCGGCCATCGACGGCGCCCGTCCCGAAGCGCTGCGCCAACGCCGCGGCAGCCCGGTCGGTGGCCACCTCCAGGCGCGTCGCATCGCGGGCCTCGATCTCGTTGCGCAGCGGCGTTCCCTGGCAGTAGGCGATCGCGACATCGCGGGCCGAGGGCGCCTTGCTGCGGGCATCGACGGCCTCGACGGCAACCTCCGCGAAGCCCGCGGCGGCGAGTTCCTGCCTGATGCGACCGACGTCATGGTGGCCGTGCGGCGTGCGCGCCATGAAGCGCGGCGGATTTTCCGGGAAGACCTCGGCCAGCGCCTGAGTCACGACATCGGCGAACTCATTGTCCTCGATGCGGTCCCAGACGTTGAACAGGAATCGCCCGGCGGGGCGCAGCACGCGACGCGCCTCGCCATACCCCTTCACCCGGTCGGGGAAGAACATGGCGCCGAACTGGCAGGCCACGACATCGAAGCTTCGATCGGCGAACGGCAGCGCCAGTGCGTCGGCCTGCTTCCATTCAACGGCGCGATCCGGCGCGCGCCGCGCCGCCTGGTCGAGCATCGGCTGGTTGAGATCGGTCGCGACCATGCGTGTGGCGGGGGCAAGCCGCGCCGCCAGAGCGCGCGTGAGCACGCCCGTGCCCGCCGCCGTCTCCAGGACGTCGG
>JAEZHS010000749.1 GCA_023436825.1 Pseudomonadota bacterium
CTATCGCTGTAGCGCATGCCCGGTCGTCGTCCTTTCTGAGTCTCGACAACCAGAAGGTAGCGGAAGCAGTCCGAGGTGACCGGGCATGCACCCGCGGCATAGTGAATCTTCCCCGGACACCCCTGCCTAACGGGGGGGAGAGGAACATGAACGACGTGTCGATATGAGGTGGATCAGTCGTCGCCCTCGAGCCCGTACGCGGCCTTCGCCTGCTCCTTGCTGACCAGGCCCAGGCGTACGTCGCGCTCGACCTTCTTGCGGTCGCGCTTCTTCGGGTCGCCGAAGCCGCCGCCGCCCGGCATCTCGACGACCAGGCGGTCGCCCGCCGGAATGGTCTGGAAGCCCTTGGCCTTGAGCTCCGTGCCCGACGCCAGCGACAGCCGGCCGTTGCCGCCGGTCTTGCCGCCGTCTCGGCCGCGCGCCGGATGCTTCACACGCTCGAAGGTGGCGAAGATGCCGAAGGGCGCGCCCTCGCGATGCTCGACTTCCATCACCTGGCCCAATCCGCCGCGATGCTCGCCGGCGCCGCCGGAATCGGGACGGTACTCCTTCTTCCAGATCACGACGGGCGCGATGGTCTCGGTGATCTCGACCGGCACGTTGCGCACGCCCGACGGGAAGGGCGTGGCCGACAATCCATCGAGGCCGGGCCGCGCGCCGGCGCCGCCGGAATGGAAGGTCGTCACCATGAAGGGTCGGCTGTTGCCGATCGTCCCCGTCATGCCGTGGCCGGCGCCCAGCTTCAGGTTCCAGAGATTGCTGGTGCCCTCGGCCGGCACTTGGCCCGGGATGACCTGATGCAGCGCGTCGTAACAGACGTCGGGCAGCATGTGGCCGATGGTGCTGCGGGCGTTCACGGCCGCCGGGAACAATGCGTTGACGATGGTGTTGTCGGGCGCCGTCACCAGGATCGAATCAAGCGTGCCGGCATTGTTGGGAATGGTCGGCGCCACCACGCACTTGATGCCGAAGGCGGTGTAGGCCTCGGTGTAGCACATCGGCGAATTGATGCCGTAGATCGACGAGCCCGACGTGCCGGCATAGTCGACGGCAATGTGGTCGGCGTTGATGGTGACGGCGGCATGCAGGTCGATCGGCGCGTCGTAGCCGTCGATTCGCATGTGGCCCTTCCAGGTGCCGCGCGGCAGCTTGCCGATCGCCGCCACCATGCCGGCGCGGCTCTTGTCGATGATGTGCCGGCCGAGCTCGTCGAGATTGTCGATGCCGTGCTCGGTCATCATGTCGGAGAGCCGCTTCTCGCCGATGCCGTTGCAGCCGATCAGGGCGTGCAGGTCGCCCTCGACCTGGATGGGCTCGCGCACGTTGGCGCGCACGATGCGCATCACGCTTTCGTCCATCTTGCCTTCGCGCATCAGGGGCAGCAGCGGCAGGAACAGGCCCTCATGATAGACCTGCCGGCCGTCGGGCGACTGGCCGAGGCCGCCGATGTCGACGACGTGCGTGGTGCAGGAGAACAGCGCCACCAGCTTGCCTTTGTGGAAGGCGGGCGAGGTGACGACGATGTCGTAGAGATGGCCGGTGCCCTTCCACGGATCGTTGGTCACGTAGGCGTCACCCGGCTTCATGGTCTCGACCGGGAACTCGCGGATGAAGTGGATGACGCTGCGGGCCATCGAATTCACGTGGCCCGGCGTGCCGGTGACGGCCTGGGCCAGCATCTGGCCTTCGAGATCGAACACGCCGGCCGAGATGTCGCCCGCCTCGCGCGCGCTGGTCGAGAAGGCGGTGCGCACCAGGGCGCGGGCCTGCTCCTCGACGACGCTCAGCAGGCGGTTCCACATCACCTGCAGGCGGATATCCGAAGGCGTGCTCATGCGCGATCCTCCAACACGATCTGGCCCAGCGCGTTGATGCGGGCCGCAAATCCCTGCGGCACCACGGTCGTGGTGCCATCCTCGACGATCAATGCCGGCCCGTCGAGCGACATGCCCGGCTCGAGCGACGTGCGTTCATGGATCGCGGCCTGCTCGTGCCGGCCGGAGGACGGATCGAGCACCTCGCGGCTTCCATTCGCCTTCGGCGCGCCGGCTGCCTTGGCCTCGGTCGTGGGCTTGGGCAATGGCCGGTCGGTGGCGAGCGACAAGGTCCAGGTCAGCGCCTCGACCTCGAGCTTGGGAATGATGCGGCCGAACACCGTCTCGTAGGTCGCTTCGAAACGCCGGCGCAGCTCGTGTGCGGCATCGACGTCGAGCGCCTGATTGGGCAGAGGCACCGCGATCTCGTGGCCCTGGCCGCGATAGCGCATGAAGGCCTGGCGGGTCTCGACCAGCTTTTCCCTGGGCGCGGCGAGGCGAATCACCGATTCGGCCTCCTCGCGCATGGCGGCGAACAGCCCGTTCACCGTCTTGGCGTCGAACAGGTCGAGCCGGAGATGGCGCGTGCGTACGACCTCGTAGGCGATCGGCGCGCGCAGGAAGCCGAAGGCCGAACCGACGCCGGCGCCGACCGGCACGACGACCTTCTTCATGCCGAGCTTGCGCGCCAGCCGCGCGGCGTGCAGCGGCGCCGCGCCGCCGAAGGCGATCAGGGTGCGGTCGGCGGTGTCCTTGCCGTTCTCGACGGCATGCACGCGCGCCGCACTCGCCATTGTCTCGTCGACGATCTCGGCGATGCCGGCCGCCGCGCCCTGGGCGTTGGTGTTGAGGGGACCCGCCAGCGACTGCAGAGCCGCGTCGGCCTTGTCGCGATGAAGCGGGATGGCGCCGCCGGCGAAGCGTTTCGGATCGAGGCGGCCCAGTGCCGTGTCGGCGTCGGTGACCGTGGGCTCGGCACCGCCGCGGCCGTAGCTCGCGGGGCCGGGCACGCTGCCGGCCGAATCGGGACCGACCTGGATGCGGCCCAGCGCATCGATGCGGGCGATCGAGCCGCCGCCGGCGCCGATCTCGACCAGCTCGATCACGGGAATGCGCACCGGCAGGCCGCTGCCCTGCACGAAACGGTAGGCACGCGCGACCTCGAACTGGCGCGAGCGCTGCAGTTCTAGACCATCGAGCAGGGTGAGCTTGGCCGTCGTGCCGCCCATGTCGAAGGCGACGGCCTTGTCGAGGCCGTTCTCCGCCGCCACGGTGAGCGCCAGGATCGCGCCGCCGGCCGGGCCGGATTCGACCAGCCGCACCGGGAAGCGCCGCGCCGTCTCGACCGTGGTGATGCCGCCCGACGACATCATCAGCAGCAGGGGGCCGGCGATGCCTTCCTTGCGCAGGTTGGCTTCGAGCTCGCCGAGATAGCCCGCCATGCGCGGCAGGACGTAGGCGTTGGCGATGGTGGTCGAGGTGCGCTCGTACTCGCGGATCTCGGGACAGACCTCGCAGGAGAGCGAGATCGCCACGCTGGGCAGCTCCTCGGCCAGGATCGCGCCGGCGCGCCGCTCGTGCGCCTCGTTGGTGAAGCTGTGCAGGAAGCACACGGCTACTGCCTCGATCTTCTGGGCGCGCAGCTCGGCCGCGACTTCGCGCACCGCCTGCTCGTCGAGCGCCAGAAGCACGGCGCCGTCGGCGGCGACGCGCTCGGGCACGCCGAAGCGCAGGTCGCGCGGCACCAGCGGATCGGGTCGCTCCATGTAGATGTCGTATTGCTCGAAGCGGTGCTCCCAGGCGATCTCCAGCGAATCGCGGAAGCCCGCCGTCGTCAGCAGCGCCGTGCGTGCGCCCTTGCGCTCGAGCAGGGCGTTGGTGGCCAGCGTCGGGCCGGGCACGACCAGGCCGACCTCGGCCGGCGGGCACTTGGCCTCGCCCAGGATGGCGCGCACGCCCTCGATTACGCCGCGCTCGGGCGCGTCGGGCGTGGTCAGGACTTTTATGGCATGGGCCTTGTCGCCTCTCTCGAGGACGACATCGGTGAAGGTTCCGCCGATATCGACGGCAAGGCGCGCCTGATGAGCGATGGTCATCTCAGTTTTCGTCGATCTTGATGTTGCCCTTGGTGACGACGTCGCCCCAGGTCTTGGAATCGCGCTGCAGGAAGGCGATGTACTGGTCCTTGGGCAGCGTAGCGGGATGCAGCCCGACCTCGTCGTACTTCGCCTTGACCGCCGGATCGGCCATCGCCTTCAGGATGGCAGCCGTCAGCGCGGCGAGAATCGGCTCGGGTGTCTTTGGCGGCGCGGCGATACCGTACCAGTTCTCGGCCTGATAACCGGGCACGGCTTCAGCGAGCGCCGGAGCCTCGGGCAGCACCGGCCAGCGCTCGGGCGAGGTCACGGCCATGGCCCGCGCTTTGCCGCTCTTGATCAGGCCGAGGGTGGCGGGATCGCCGAAATAGGCATCGACGATGCCGGCGGCGAGGTCGTTCAGCGCCGGTCCGGTGCCGCGGTAGGGCACGTGCACCACCTTCAGCCCCGACATCTGCACGAACAGCTCGCCTGCCAGATGCTGGCTGGTGCCGATGCCGCCGGAGGCCCAGCGGATCTCGGTCTTCTTCGCGAGATCCATGAACTCGGGCAGGGTCCTGGCCGGCAGGTCGTTGCGCACCGCCACGACGAAAGGCATGCGCACCAACCGCGTGATGTGGGCCAGCCCCATCGGATCGTAGGGCAGCTTGCGCAAATGAGGTCCGGCGGTGACTGTGCCCGCACCGGTCAGCGAGAGCGTGTGGCCGTCGGGCGGAGCGTGGGACATCGCCTCGACGCCGATGACGCCGCCCGCGCCGCCCTTGTTCTCGATCACGATCGTCTGGCCGAGTTCCTTCGACAGCGGCTCCATCAGCAGCCGGCCGGTCAGGTCGACGCCGCCGCCGGGTGGGAAGGGCACGATGATCTTGATCGGACGGCTGGGAAAATTCTGGGCTGCCAAGTGACGCGTCGCCGCGAGAACAGGCAACGCAAACGCTCCAACCAGCAGGCCTCGACGAGTGTTACGCAAACAAATCCCTCTCAGATTCTCGGGCCACCTTGACAGGGCGATTGTGGTGGTTCAACACTTAACCAATTAGTTAAGCATCAACCGTGAGGTGATCGGCGATGAAAAAGCTCCATCAAGGCGGCTGCCACTGTGGCGCGGTGCGTTTCGAATGCCGGCTCGATTCGGCGGAAGGCACCAGCCGCTGCAATTGTTCGGTGTGCGCCAAAGGCCGGTTCTGGAAGGCGATCGCACGCAAGGAAGACTTCCGAATCCTCCAGGGCGAGAACGATCTTTCCGACTACCAGTTCGGCAGCAACAGCATCCACCATCTCTTCTGCCCGCATTGCGGCATCAAGCCGTTCGGCCGCGGCCACATGGACGCGCTGGGCGGCACCTTCTACGCCGTCAACGTCGCCTGCCTGGATGGCACGGCGCCCGAAGAGATGGCGGCCCGCCCGATCCAATTTCAGGACGGCCAACACAACGCCTGGGACAAGGTACCGCGGGAAATGCGGCACCTCTGACGGCTGGCTACAGGGATTTCGAAGAGTAGCTCGTCACAGAGGTTTTGACGGTTGATCGACCTCGATCCGATGCGGTGACAGCACTGCTTGCACGTCGGTCGGCGACGCAAGGCAAGGTATGGATGGCGCCCGTGATACCCAGATATGGCCCCTCCTGGAGCACCAAAAGTCGCAATAAAAGAACCCCGCCATCGCCCGGCAGGGCGCCGCGATATCGATGTGCACTTCAGTTATTGACAAGAACGGCGGTTCTCGCTACAGTGCGAGCGTCTGTCGCTCTATGCATCGTTTATCCGACATTGAACTGGATCGCTCCCGCCCGAGAACTGGTCATCCCGTTCGGCTGCCTTCAGCCGGACGGGATGGGCGCCAGCCAGCTGGCATACAGCTGTCCGAATTCGTCCGAATTCCCGGCCCCTACATCGCCACCTTGCGGAAGACTTCGACGAAGCGCTCGACATCCTGCTCGTCGTTGTAGACGTGCGGGCTGATGCGTAGCCGGCCGAGGCGTGGTGCCGCGTAGACATTCTCGGCCGCGAGCCGCTTGGGAAGGTCGGTCGCCATGCCCTTGGGGAAGTAGAGGCTGAGCACGTGCGGCGCGCGCAGCTTCCTGTCCATCACCTGCACGCCGGTGTTGGCGAGACCGTCGGCCAGCTTGTCGGTCAGCATGGCAAGCCGCGCGCGGATCGGCTCGTTGCCCCAGCCCGCCATCATTTCCATGCCGATCGCCGCCATTTCCATGGAGATGAAGTGGTCACGCTCGCCCATGTCGTAGCGGCGCGCACCTTCCTGATAGGCGGTGTCGCGGAAGTAGACCGTGTCCTCGGCCGACACTGCCTTGCGCGCCGGCGCTGTCTGTTCCAGCGGCACGCCGTGCTGATGGCGCTTGGCGACGTACATGAAGGCGCGGCCGTAGGGGCCAAGCACCCACTTGTAGGTCGGAAAGATCAGGAAGTCGGGATCGAGCTTCTTCACGTCGATATGGCGGATGCCGACATCGTGCGTGGCGTCGACCAGCAGGGCCGACCCCTTGGCCTTGGCCGCCGTGGCGATGCGCGCCATGTCGAGGGCGCCGCCGTCCGACCAATGAACCGAGGAGATCGAGACCAGGGCCAACGGCTCGGCGCCGGCCCGGTCGATCGCCGCCAGCACCGCCGACGTCCAGTCGCCGTCGGCTGGCTGCTTCACCATCTCGACGGTGAATCCGCCGGCTTCGGCGCGGCTCATCCACTCCAGCACCGGCGAGGTGTGATCGTCCTGCAGCACCAGCACGCGGCTACCGCGCGGGATGGTCAGCACCTTGCCTGCGGTCGAAACGCCGTAGCCGACCGATGGGATCAGCGAGACGTCGACGGAGTCGGCGCCGATCAGCGCGGCCGCTGCCTTGCGCGCGCGCTCGTACTGCTGCGGCTGGAAGTCGGCGGCGAGCTTCCAGGGCTGGCCCTTGCGCGCGACGGCGGCGCGTCCGGCCTCCTGCACCGCGATCGGCAGTGGGCTGTAGGTCGCGGCGTTGAAGAAACAGACCTCGCGCGGGATGTCGAACAGGGCGCGCTGGCTAGACAGCATGGAGACCTCCGATGAATGGCGGAGAGTAGCGTGGTGACGGCAATTGCGGCCCGACAATTTCTCAAGCCAGCCATTTGCTAGACTGCGCCATGCGCCGCTTTCCGCCCCAACGCCTGATCTGCCTCACCGAGGAGACCGTCGAGACGCTCTATCTGCTGGGCGAGCAGGACCGCATCGTCGGCGTCTCGGGCTACGCCGTGCGCCCGCCCGAGGTGCGGCTGAAGCCGCGGGTCAGCGCCTTCACCTCGGCGCGGCTCGACAAGATCCTGGCGCTGGAGCCGGACCTGGTGCTGGCCTTCTCCGACCTGCAGGCCGACATCGTGAGCGAGCTGGCCAAGGCCGGCATCGCCGTCCATCTCTTCAACCAGCGCGACATTGCCGGGATCTTCGCCATGATCCGCACCGTCGGCGCCTTGGTCGGCGCCGGCGACAAGGCCGAGGCGCTGGTGCGTTCGCTTGAAGCGCGGGTGATGGAGATGGCAGGCGCCAGCAAGAGCGTGTCGCGACCGCGAGTCTACTTCGAGGAATGGAACGATCCGATGATCTCCGGCATCGGCTGGGTATCGGAGCTGATCGAGGTTGCCGGCGGGGAGGACGTCTTCGCACATCTGCGTGGTGCCGCCGCTGCACGCGACCGCATCGTGTCGTCCGAGCAGGTCATCGCAGCGCGTCCCGACGTGATCCTGGCCTCATGGTGCGGCCGCAAGGTCGTGCCGCGCCAGATCGCCGAACGACCGGGCTGGGCGTCGCTGCCTGCCGTCGCTGGCGGCCGCATCGTCGAGATCAAATCGACAATCATCCTGCAGCCCGGGCCGGCGGCGCTGACCGACGGCCTCGCTGCGCTGCGTGCCGCGCTATTACCTCGTGTGTAATTGAGGGACCGCCGCTGCGGGCTCACCTTCGGCTCGTCAAGACCCAAGGAGGGTTCAGATGAGCTACCAGTCCCGCCAGCGCCTTGCCGCTCACCCCGTCGCAATGGTGACGCCGGTGTCGTCACGGTCGTCGCTACGGCATCGGCTGGCGATGACGTTCAAGATCTGGCGTACCCGAGTGTCGGCACGCCGTCATCTCGCTGCAATGGATGCTCGCAGTCTGCGTGATGCGGGAATTTCCCCAGCCGCCGCTGCCTACGAATCGGGCAAGTCGTTCTGGCAGGCATTTGGGCCGCTGCGCTAGCAAAAGCAGCGGGCTGTTCTTTCGCCTCACAATCGCCACAACCACGCCCCCTTCTAGGGAACTCCCGCGCGCGATGAGCGTTAGCTCACGCGCGCAAAGCGCGGTCGCGCCTTCGGGCGACCCCGCACGCGGCGTGTCGTGGTCGAGAACCTCTTCGCGCCCGATGAAAATGTCGTAAGCGCAGAGGGGATTTTAGCTGGATGACACCGCCGGATCTCGACCGGACGAACGCGCTGTTCCTCGATCTCGACGGGACCCTGCTGGAGATTGCGGAAACGCCGGAATCGGTTGTCGTTCCGCCTGGGCTGCCGCAGTTGCTTGAGAACCTGCGTGCCGAGCTCGGCGGCGCGGTCGCCATCGTCACCGGCCGGTCGATCGGCGTCGTCGACGATCTGCTCAATCCCTTCGTCGCCACCGCGGCTGGCGAGCATGGCGCGTCGATGCGCTATCAGGACGGCAAGATCGAGGAGATGCCCAAGGGCCTCGCCGTGCCCGAAGCCTGGCGCGAGGCCCTGGTCGCCGCAGCCGAACGCTGGCCCGGCGTGCTGGTCGAGCCCAAGCCTCATGGCGTGGCCATCCACTATCGTCTGGTGCCCGAACGCGGCGACGATGTATGGCGGCTGGTGCGGGCCCTGGTGCCGCAGGATCATCCGTGGTTCCGTCTGTTGCCGGCGCGCGAGGCCGTCGAGATCGGACCGCGCGCGGCCTCCAAGGGCCATGCCGTCGAGCAGTTGATGAAGCGCCAGCCCTTCCAGGGGCGCCGGCCGATCTTCGTCGGCGACGACTTCACTGACGAGGCCGGCATGGAAGCGGCGCGGCAGTTCGGCGGCCAGGGCCTGCGCGTCGCCGAGGTGTTCGGCGGCCAGCCGGCGGCGGTGCGCGCCTGGCTGAAGCGCGGCGTCGAGCTGCTGAGCGGACGCAACATGCCGCCGGCCGTGTCGGCCGGAGCCGCGCCATGAGCAGCCTCGATCTCGGCGTCATCGGCAACTGCGCCATCGCCAGCCTCGTCGACCGCAAGGGCCGGCATGTGTGGCACGGCATCGGCCGGCTCGATGGCGATCCGGTGTTCAATGCGCTGCTGGGCGGCGACGACCCGCAGGGCGGCTTCATGGATGTCGTGGTCGCGGGCGCCAAGGACGTCGGCCGCCAGCGCTACCTGCACAACACCGCCATCCTGGAGACCGTAATCGACGGCAACAGCGGCACCGTGCGCATTGTCGACTTCGCGCCGCGCTTCCGCCGCTTCGGCCGCATGTTCCGTCCGCCCATGCTGGTGCGCCGGCTCGAGCCCGTGGCCGGCCGGCCGCGTGTCACCATCCGGCTGCGGCCGACCTTCGACTACGGCACGCACAAGGCCAAGCTCACCTCGGGCAGCAACCATGCGCGCTTCTTCGGCGACACCGGGGTATTGCGGCTCACGACCGACGCGTCGATCAACTACATCCTGCACGAGACCGAGTTCTCGCTCGATCGGCCGCTCAACCTGATCGTCGGCGCCGATGAAAGCATCACCGACAATCCCGACGCGCTGACCAAGACCTTCCTCGCCGAGACCGAATCCTACTGGCACACCTGGGTGCGCGATCTCAACATCCCGTTCGACTGGCAGCAGGCGGTGATCCGGGCGGCGATCACCTTGAAGATGTGCAGCTACGAGGATACGGGTGCGGTGCTGGCGGCGCTCACCACCTCGGTGCCCGAGGCGCCCAACACGCCGCGCACCTGGGATTATCGCTTCACCTGGCTGCGCGACGCCTTCTTCACCGTGACGGCACTCAACCGCCTGTCGGCGACGCGCACCATGGAAAGCCACGTGCGCTTCATCGTCGACGTCGTCGAGGCCGGCAGTTCGCGGGACGAGGTACACGCCATCGCGCCGCTGTTCCCGATCGCGCCGGGCACCGACACGGCGGAGCGCCTGATCGACACGCTGCCGGGCTATCGCGGCTTCGGTCCGGTGCGCACCGGTAACGCCGCCGTCATACAACGGCAGAACGACACATACGGCTCGATGGTGCTGACGGCGGCGCAGATGTTCTGGGACGAGCGCCTGCCGCGCCAGGGCGATCTCGAGCTCTATCGCCAGCTCTGCGTGGTGGGGAACGAGGCCCATCGCGCGGCGTTGACCCCGGATGCTGGCCTTTGGGAGTACCGGGAGCGCGAGGAAGTGCACACCTTTTCCGCGGCGATGTGCTGGGCCGCGCAGCACCGGCTGGGCATGATCGCCAAGCGGGTCGGCGTCGATTCGGAAGCGCGCGAGTGGCTCGCCCGTGCCGGCGTGCTGCGCCAGGAGGTCCTGCAGCGCGGCACCACCCAGGAAGGCTGGATTTCGGGCGTGCTCGACCGCGACATGCTCGACGCTTCGTGCCTGGTGCTGCCCGAGATCGGTCTGCTGGGATCCGACGATCCGCGCTTCCACGCCACTCTCGATGTCGCCGCCAAGCGTTTGATGAAGAACGGTTTCCTGATGCGCTACCGCGAGGCCGACGATTTCGGCAAGCCGTCCAATGCCTTCCTGCTCTGTACGTTCTGGTACATCGATGCGCTGGCCCGCGTCGGCCGTCGCCAGGAGGCCCTCGAACTCTTCAATAACCTGCTCGCCCGTCGCAACCATGTCGGGCTACTATCCGAGGATATCGATCCGAAGACCGGCGAGCTGTGGGGCAACTTTCCACAAACATACTCGCAGGTCGGGCTGATCCTGTCGGCCATGCGCCTGTCGCGGAGCTGGGAGGAGGGGCTATGGCACGCATCGTGATCGTCTCCAACCGAGTTCCGATTCCCAAAGCCCGCGTGCCTGCCGCGGGCGGCCTCACCGTGGCGTTGCGCGATCTGCTCATCCCGGGCGCGATCTGGTTCGGCTGGAGCGGGCGATTGTCGTCCGAGCCGTCGCTGCAGCCCGCATTGGTCGAGGCGCGCGGCGTGACCTACGCCACCGTCGATCTCTCGGCCGAGGCCCATCGCGCCTTCTATGTCGGCTTCGCCAACGGCGCATTGTGGCCGCTGCTGCATTTCCGGCTGGGGCTGATGCATTACCGGCGCGAGGACTATGCCGGCTACATCGCCGTCAACCAGACCTTCGCCACCTCGCTGGGTCAGGTGCTGCAGCCCGACGACACGGTGTGGGCGCACGACTATCACCTGCTGCCGCTCGGCCGCCTGCTGCGCCAGCAGGGTTTCAACGGACCGCTGGGCTTCTTCCTGCACGTGCCGTTCGTGCCGCCGTCGATGCTGGAGGCGATCCCCGTCGCGCGCGAGCTGGTGGCCGACCTCTGCGCCTACGACGTCGTCGGCTTCCAGACCGAGGAACATGCGCGCGACTTCCGCGACTGCGCGCAGCGACTGCTGGGCGCCATGGTCGACGGCGAGTGGGTGCGCCTGAACGGCCGGCGCATGCGTGCCTTCGCCGATCCGATCGGCATCGACGCCCAGGCCTTCGCCGAGGAGGCCGAGCGCGCCGCCAACGACAAGCTGGTCCATCGCGTCTCGGGCAGCCTGTCAGGGCGCAAGCTCGCCGTCGGCGTCGACCGCATGGATTATTCCAAGGGCCTGCCCAACCGCTTCGAGGCCTATGGCCGCCTGCTCGAGCGCCATCCCGAGCATCGCCGCGCCATCCACTTCCTGCAGATCTGTCCGCGCTCGCGCGAGGAGGTCGACGAGTATCGCAAGCTGCGTGCCGAGCTCGACCGGTTGACCGGCCGTATCAACGGCCGTTTCTCGGAATTCGACTGGACGCCGTTGCGCTACTCGACGCGGCCGGCGCCGCGGTCGACCCTCGCTGGCCTGTACCGCATCAGCCAGATCGGCGTGGTGACGCCGCTGCGCGACGGCATGAACCTGGTGGCCAAGGAGTTCGTCGCGGCCCAGCCCGACGACGATCCGGGCGTGCTGGTGCTGTCGAAGTTCGCCGGCGCCGCCCACGAGCTCACCGAGGCGCTGATCGTCAATCCGTTCGACCCCGACGCCATCGCCGACGCCATGCATGTGGCACTGACCATGCCGCTGCCCGAACGCCGTGAGCGCCACGCCGCGCTCAAGGCCAAGGTCTTCCGCACCACCGCCAGCGCCTACTGCCAGCGCTTCCTCGATGCGCTGCACGCGCCGCCGCTGAAGCTGCAGGCGGCGTAGCCGCCACCGTCGGTTGGTCGCCGGCCGCGAGGTGATGGGTTACGCTCCCATCGCCTGCCCATGAGCATCATCTCGCGCCTCTCCATCTCCGGCTACCGTTCGCTGCGTGACGTCCGGCTGGAGATCGGACAGCTCACGGTCGTCACCGGCGCCAACGGCAGCGGCAAATCGAGCCTCTATCGCGCGCTGCGCCTGCTCGCCGACGTGGCGCAGGGCCGGATCATCCACTCGCTCGCCCTGGAGGGCGGTCTGCAGTCCGTGCTGTGGGCGGGGCCCGAGCAGTTCTCGCGGGCGATGAAGGCCGGGACGCAACCCGTCCAGGGGACGATGCGCAAGAATTCCGTGAGCCTGAGACTCGGCTTTTCCTCAGACGACTACGGCTTCGCCATCGATCTCGGCTTGCCAGTGCCGGGTTCCAGGCATTTCGACAAGGATCCCGTCATCAAGGTCGAAAGTCTGTGGACGGGCCTGGTCATGGGGCGTGCCAATGTCTTTGCCCAGCGCAACGGGCCGTCGGTCAGCCTTCGCAATCAGGAAGGCTCATGGCGACTGGCCTACGAGAGCCTGGCTTCCTACGACAGCATGCTGACGCACTGCAGCGATCCGCGCGACGCCGCCGAGCTGCTGCTGTTGCGCGAGAACATGCGCGGCTGGCGCTTCTACGACCATTTCCGCACCGACAGCGAGGCGCCGGCGCGGCGTCGCCAGATCGGCACACGGACGCCGGTGTTGGCATCCGATGGCGCCGACCTTGCTGCGGCCATTGCCACGATTCAGGAGGTCGGTGCCGAGGACGAGCTGACGGCGGCGGTTGCCGATGCTTTTCCTGGCGGCTCGGTCGGCGTGGACGACGCCGGCGGCTATTTCGAGGTCGAGATGCACCAGCATGGCTTGCTGCGGCCACTCAACGCCTCCGAGCTGTCTGACGGGACCTTGCGTTATCTCCTGCTGATTGCCGCCCTGCTGTCGCCGAGACCGCCGACGCTGATGATCCTGAACGAGCCGGAGACCAGCCTGCATCCCGACCTCTTGCCGGCGCTGGCGCGGCTGATCGCCCGGGCGTCCAAGGAATGCCAGATCATCGTCGTATCGCACGCCGCGCCCTTGGTCTCCGCATTGCAGGAGGCCGGCGCCAGTCGGATCGTGCTCCAAAAGCAGCTGGGCGAGACGGTCGTGCCCGGCGAGGAACGCCCGGCGTGGAACTGGCCGTCGCGTTAAATGGCGATGCCGAACGGCGGCGGATAGACGACACGACCCGCGCCGCCCTGCAATGCGCCGAGCTCCAATTCGAGCGCCATGAAGGAGGCGCCGGAGAACGGCGCCTTGAGCGGCCGAGCGATCGCTGCAGAGAATCCGAAGCGCGGATAGTAGTCTTGATGGCCGAGGACAACGACCGCCTGCCAGCCACGCTCTCGCGCCTGCTGGAGTCCGGTGCGGACCAGAGCGCTGCCGATCCCGTGGCGCTGACGGTGCGGCAGCACTGCCATCGGTGCCAAGGCCAGCGCACGCAGCGGCTTGCCGCCAACGGTGACATCGAGAGCACTGAACAGGATGTGACCGTCCACCATCGGATCGACGGCGACCAATTCAACGGCAACGAGACCCGCAGTACGCAAGTCTTCGATCAGCTTGGACTCGTCGGCGCCGCCAAACGCCATGTCATTGAGACGCCGGATCGCGCTGTCGTCGTCCGGCATGCGCTCGCGGATCACCATAGGCGCCTGACGCCATAGTCCTCGAAAGCGCGTTCGTTGGACACAAGAACAAGATCTTCGCGCATCGCCTGGGCGACCAGCATCCTGTCGAATGGGTCGCGATGCTGGCCGGGAAGAGCGCCTGCGATCTGGCCGTGCAGCACCGAGACGGGCAGTGGTGTGAACTGTTGGCTTTCGATGCACGACATCACGTCAGCTGCAACGAGGTCCGCTTCAGGCAGCTTGCCCAGCCGATGCTTTGTCGCGATCTCCCATGCCGAGGCGGCGCTCACATGCACGTCGGGGCCGGATTGATCGATCTCCATGCGGACGCGCCTCGGTAAGGACGGATGTCCGGCCAGCCACCATAGGAATGCGTGCGTATCGAGGAGCAGCCGCATGACTTACTCCCAACGCTTCAGCTCGTCCTCGGGTAGTGGTTCGAAGAACTCAGGCCCGATCTTGATCCGACCCTTGAGGGCGCCGAACTTCCGCTTCGGCTTGGCCTTGGGCGTCATCGGAACGATCTTCGCGACGGGATCCTTGCCGCGGGCGAGCACGATCTCCTCGCCGGCTTCCGCACGGGCGACGAGCTTCGAGAGATTCGTCTTCGCGGCATGGATCGTATACGTGGGCATGGGGACATATTTAGCTAATCAAATTAGCTAATTCAAGTCCAGCGCGCCGGCGACGTGCCGAGCGGCTCGGGAGGCTTGGCGAAGAAGGGCGGCGTGTCGCTGAGCTGAACCACGGGCTTCAGATGACGCAGATGGCCGAACAGGCCGTCACTCTCCATCAGGTAGCGCGCAAGCTCGGGCTCTGGCAGCTCGGCCATGCCGTTGCCGGGCTCGACGGTGCCGAGGCTCGCCAGCCAGTGCGCGACCTGCACCAGCGACACGCGCACCAGCCACGAACCGCCCTGCTCGACGCGGCGGGCGAGGCCTGCCATGGCGCCCAGTGCGCCGAGATAGCCCGCGATGTAGTCGAGCGCCTGGACCGGCAGGTTGCGCGGCTTGGCGAGGGAGCCTTGCGTGGCCGAGAGGCCGGTGACGTTCTGCACGATCGAATCGAAGCCGCGCCGGTCGGCCCACGGGCCTTCGTGGCCATAGGCGCAGATGCTGACGCAGACGATGCCCGGTCGGAGTGCCGCCACCTGCTCCGGCGAGAAGCCGCGTGCGGCGAGCGTGTCGGGGCGATAGCCTTGGGTGAAGACGTCGGCATCACGGATCAGGCCTTTGAGCGTCTCCACGCCGGAGGCGTCGCGCAGATCGACCCAGGTGCAGCGCTTGCCGTGGCCGGTATCCATCAGCAGTTCGGTCTGTTAGGGCAGATGCGGCGCGACGACATGGAGCACGTCCGCGCCGTTCTCGGCTAGCACGCGACCGCTGGTCGGTCCGGCCAGCACGCGCGTAAGGTCGAGCGCGCGCACGCCGCTCAACGGGCGCTCGCCTTTCGGCAAAGGCCGCGGCGGCGCGTCACCGATCTGGACGATGTCGATCAGCGGCAATT
>JAEZHS010000752.1 GCA_023436825.1 Pseudomonadota bacterium
CGCCACTCCAGTGGCGCGCCCCCAGCTTACATCCCGAATGTGCGCAATCCGTAGATCAGGCCGACCACCAGCGCGCCGATGAATGCGGTCTGGGTGATCAGCAGCATCACCGGCGCGACGCCGATGCGCGCCAGGGCCAGCAGGGAGGTCTTGATGCCGAGCGCCGCAATGGCGGTGATGATCAGGAACGAGGAGACCTCGGCGACCGCGGCCTTCACGCCGGGCGGCACGACACCCACCGAGTTGAGAGCGGCGAGCGTGAGGAAGCCGAACAGGAACACCGGCGGCGACGGCCGCGCGTCGCCCGCCGTCTCGCCGCCGCGTGCCACCCACCAGGCGATGCCCGCGATAGCAGGCAGCAGGAATGCCACACGCAGGAGCTTGGTGATGATGGCCTCGGTCAGGACCTGCGGTCCCATCGTCTGGCCCGCGCCGGCGACCTGCGCCACATCGTGGATGGCGCCGCCCAGGAACACGCCCATCTCGTGCAGCGAGTAGCCCAGCACGGGCTGCAGGGTGGGATAGATCACCATCACCACGGTTGAGAGGAAGTTCACGCCCATCACCGTGAAGGCGAGGTCGCGATCGGAGTTGGCGTGCTTGGGCAGCACCGCCGAGGCCGCCATCGCCGCCGCAGCGCCACACACCCCGGTAGCGCATCCGGTCAGCAGGCCGAAATCCCGAGACAGGCCGAACAGGCGCGCCGCCCAGGCGCCGAACACGATGGTGCAGGAGACGGCGGCGAGCGCGATCAGCACCGGCAGCGCGCCGCCATCGACGAGCTGGCCGAAGGTCAGGCGCGCGCCGTAGAGCGCCACGCCGACTCGCAGCAGCGTGCGGCCGGCGAACTCGATGCCGGGCTTCAGCACCGCCCGGTCCGACAGCGGCTGCAACGCCATGCCGATCACCAGGGTGAGGATCAGCGGCGGAATCCACACCGCGCCGAAGCGCAGGAAATCCTGCTTGTCAGCCACGAAGGCAATGGCCGCGATGATGGCGCACAGCATCACGCCGGGCGCCACCCGACGCAGGTTGTCGGGCGCCCATAGACGGACGATCTCGACGGCGACGGCGCTGCTACGCATCAAGGATGGCGACGAGCTGGCCTTCGTCGATCGCCTCGCCTTCGCTGACGCGGATCTCTTTGATGGTGCCGGCGCGCGGCGAGAGCACAGGGATCTCCATCTTCATCGATTCCAGGATCATGATCTCGCCGTCGGCCTCGACCCTGTCGCCGGGCCTGGTCTGGATCTTCCACACGTTGCCCGCGATTTCCGACTTCACGTTGACGACGGCCATGCCCGGCTGCTCTCCGATCCTGTGCTCAGCTGTTCTTTTCGGCCACGGCAAGGGCGAAGGCAAGCGCCGACCGGCCCTGCCGGGCGCCGAGCCGATATGCAGCCTCGTTCATCTCCGAGATGAAGCCGTCGAGCAGGGTCGAGCGACCGTCGCCGATGCGCGCCGACATGGTCGACACGGCGGCGGCGGGAATGCCGGCCCGGTCGAGGATGGGCAGGCCCGCAACGCCGGCCTGCTCCCTGCCAAAACCGGCGTCGTTGAACAGCACCAACCGCGGCCCGAAGGCCAGAGCCGTTTCGCCCGCCGGCACGCCGCCATGGCTGCCGCTCGATACGACCTTGCCGCGGTCGCGGATGGTCGCGAGCGAGATCGAATCCACACACAGTATTCGCCCGGCCATAGCGCGTGACTCGGCCAGCGGCGCCGGTTTGCGGTAAGGCCAGGGGGCCGCCTTCAGGAGTTCGGCGGCCTCGGCCACCCGCTGGCCGACCTTGACGCCGCATCCCTCGGCCAGCGGATTGGCCCGGCCGACGACGCCGTGCTTCAGCATGTCCGTGCCGTCGCCGATGCGTGCGCTGTCGCTCAGCGCCACCGCCATCGCCATGCCAAGTTCTTGCGCCCACGCCAGCCCGCTCACGCCAGCTTCGTCGCGGCCGACGCCGGCGTCGTTGTGGATGGCCGCCCGGGCGCCGGCCTTGGCCGACAGATAGGCGGCATAGACCGCGCCGTGCGAACCACCCACCACCACCGCGCCGTCCGCGGCGGGGGGCAGCTTGGTGACGCTGGGGACAGCGAAGATGGGAACGGTCATGGCGACAGCCTTCCGACGAACGGTCTATATCTTCACGCATGATCGAAGGCGCCCCGGAGGGGCCTTGCCCATGCGGACGACCGCCCGCGCTCTGCGTTTGTCCGCCGGCCCCTGTCGTCGACAACAGGGTGGCGGTACTCATCCTGCAACACCCACAGGAGCAGGACCGCATGCTGGGCACGGCTGGATTGCTGACGCGCTCACTAGCTGACGCTCGCGTCTCAGTGGGGCTGTCATGGCGCAACCTCGGCCATGCATTCGCGAGTCGGAATGAACAACGGCCGGTCGAGCCGCGTCAATGGGGGGTGCTCTATCTGGGCGGCGGCAAACTTGGGGACAAAACGCGGCAGACGAACAAGGACCCACTGATCGCCGTCGATCGCAACGGCCAACCGCTGGCTGATCAGGCCACGGCGCTCGCCGGGCTGCAGGGCCTGGTGGCGCTCGACGGAAACTGGGCGCAAGCCAAGGCGCTGTGGTGGCGCAATGCGTGGCTGACCAGGCTGCGGCGCCTGGTCGTGGTGCCGGACGGGCCGTCGCTCTACGGCAATCTTCGCCGCGAGGCGCGGCCCGACGCCGTCTCGACGCTGGAGGCGGTGGCGCTGGCGCTCTCCGTGCTGGAACGCGACGCGACGGTGCGCGAGCGCCTGTTGGTACCGTTCCGTGAGCTGATCAAGCGGGCAAAGGCCGCGGGAATCCGCGATTCCAAGCGGGATCGTCGATCGCGACGTTAGCCTTTATAGTCGCTCCATGCTCGACCAGCCGGCCGCCCAGCTTCCCGTCGCCCAGCGCACCAATCCGGAACGGTCCTTCGCCGAGGAAGTGCGCGCGCTGATCAAGGGCCACGGCGACACGTATAAGCGCGGACTGGCAAGTTACCGACGGATCACGGCCGAGGTGATCGAGCCCGCCCTGGCGAGCCGCATGACCCCGCGCGCTGCGGCCGACGCCGTCGCCAGCGCCCGAGTGGCGGCCCTCGCGGATCCGGAGGGCGACGCCCCTGTCGTGGACCCTGAACTCAATCGCCGCTGCGACGCCATCGTTGCGGCATGCCGCGGAGTAGAGCGAACACGATGAAGGATGGAGAGCGGCAGCCGGCGGCGATCGATGTCTTCGCGTTGGCCGCGCGCGACAGGTTTGCGCGATCGCTTGGTATCGAGATCGTCGAGGCGTCGCTCGGCCGTGCGGTCAGCCGTGTCAGGCTCGAGGAGCGCCACATCAACTTCATCGGAGTCGCCCATGGTGGCCTGACGTTTACCCTGGCGGACGCCGCCATGGGGTATGCCAGCAACTCGCAGGGCATCGTGTCGGCCAGCATCGATTCGCACATCCTTTACAGCCTGCCGGCTCTTGCCGGTGATGTCCTGACGGCGACGGCGGTGGAGATCGCACGCACCAGCAGGCTGTCGAACTACCGGATCGACATCGTTCGCGGTGACGGCAAGCTGGTCGCTGCGATGACCGGCACGACCTACGTCACCGGCAAGCCGGTCGAGGTCTAGGCCATGACCCTGGTTTCCCGCCACGAGGTAACCGTCGAATGGGGCGACTGTGACCCTGCCGGCATCGTCTACTACCCGTCCTACTTCCGCTGGTTTGACCAAGCGAGCCACCGGCTGCTGGCGGCCGCCGGCGTCGCACACAACGACACGCACGGCGGATGGAAGGAGGGCACGCCGCTGGTCGCCGCCGAGTGCTCGTTCAAGCGTGCTTCGCAGCCCGGCGAGAAGCTTTTGGTCGAAAGTCGCGTCTCGCGCTTCGGCGGCAGCTCCTTCACCATCAGTCACGTCTTTCGTGACGCTTCGGGTCGGATCGCCGCCGAGGGCACTGAAACGCGCATCTGGGCGGAGAAGGAAGGCGATGCACGCTCGCTGAAGGCGGTGCCGATTCCTGCCGAAGTGAGGAAGCGGCTCGGCGGCTGAGGGGACGACGCCTCGCCACGCTCGGGGTGACAGAGTCGTCGGCGGTCAGACCGCGACCGCCGGTGGCTGTCTACGAGTCAACGCCGTCCGCAGCCATCGTCCGCCGGGCAGCTCGACGAAATAGTGCATCAGGGTCGCTGCGATCAGGCAGACAACGCCGGCAGCGACCACGCCCTCGAGCGTGCCCCAGCCCCACGCCGCGGCCCAACGGATGATCAGGAAGCCCAGCACGACGTGAACGAGGTAGAGCGGATAGGAGATCTGTCCCAGGAAAAGGAGCGGCCGCCAGACGAGCCATCTGCCGTGGCGGCCGACGGCGAACCAGACCAACGCCGTGAAGGCGATCGCAAGCGGCAGGTAGATGCGTCCCGGCGTGTCGAACGACTTCTCGCCGCCGCCCAGCGCCGTCACTGCGATGGCCACGACCAGCGCCAACCATGTGATCGGCCGGGCCGTTTGGGCATGGATGCGGTGGAGGCAGATGCCGATCAGGAAGAAGTTGCTGTAGTAGACCAGCAGCAGGATCGAGCTGCGATGGTGCAATCGCACGTCGAGTGTGGCGATGAACAGGCAGCTCACGGCGACGGCCAGCAGTCCGAACCATTCGGTCCAGCGCAGCATGCCGATCACCAGGATCAGCCCCATACCGACGTAGAACACCAGCTCGTAGGTCAGCGTCCAATAGGGCATGTCCATGCCGGTCTGGCCGAGCAGGCTCGGTGCCATGGTGAGGTTGGCGAGGAACTGCGGCACGGTTGGCGTGTCGAGCAGCGGCACGGGCGACAGGGAGCGAATCACGGTGGCCATGATCAGCGCGGCCAGGAAGGCCGGCATCAGTCGCGCCACACGCGAGATCGCGAACTCACGCACCGTCTTCTTGCGTTCGATCGTCATCAGGATCACGAAGCCGCTGATGATGAAGAACAGCTCGACGCCGAAGTGGCCGGGCCCGAGATCGACGGGCAGCGGGATGCGGCCCGGATAAAGGACGTCGTAATACTGGCCATGGTGATGCAACATCACCGCGCCGGCTGCAAAACCGCGCAGCACGTCGAGGCCGGCAATGCGTTCCGTTCCTGCTCGCACTTAGGCGCCCCGCTTGGTTGTCCCGAGCATCGCGGCAGCCATACCGCGGTTGCGTCTCAGCCGCGGTGACTAGGCCGTGACAAGCTCACGACTCCGTGAGGTTCGTCCTCGTGCTCTACGCAGCGACGGCCGCTGCGCCGGCGGGGTGGCGATCCAGCTCATGGATCGCGCGATAGATGATCGCGCCGATGTCGTTGTGATACAGCCACAGGCTGTTGGCCTGGCCGTCGAAATTGGGCTCGCCGCCCATGCTGGTCGGCAGCTTGTAGCCGGTGCCCAACCCGATGCCGAACAGATTGGGCAGGCTTCCCCCGTCGCTCAGGAGCAGGCGACTCTGCTCACCGACGGCGATGCCGCCGAGCTCGGCGTTGAGCGTGAGCCGTTCGCCGTCGATGTCGAACACCGGCAGCGTCTCCGAGCGATAGCCGAAGCTTGGCACGACCAGCGCCGCTTCGGCGATCATCGCGCCGAGCTCGCCGGCACTGAGGCGCTGCATGTCCATGGCGACGACCCGCGGCTCGGGATTGACGCGCGGACGGAGCGCAATCTGGCGCCACATCTCGCGGCCGAAGCCGCGCAGCCCGCCCATGCGGTTGATCCTCTGGGTGCGTGGGCAGATGTCCCCAGGCGCGACGTCGTAGCGGTCTTCCAGCGCAGCCTGACGGTCGGGATAGAAAATGCGTGGTTCGCGCCGCTGCAGGATGACGATCTGCCCTTTGGCCAGGCGCTTGGCGCCGGCCAATCCAAGGAAGGCGCCGGCCACTGAATAGGCGCTGTGCGAGCCGCCGAGGATCAGGATCCGCCGCTGACCGGCCTCGGCGAGGATCTGATCGGCCTCCTCGAGGCCGGCGGTCGAGAGCGCGCGATCCGACGGCATGACCTCGCGCATCCGACAGTTCGCCAACGTCAGGCCCGGCTTCAGTTCGCCATGCATCCAGCGCTGACGTCCGCCCAGGGCCACCACAGCGGAGCGGGCGGTCAGCACGTTCGCTCCGCCATCGGGTCCGGTGATCTCGACCTCGACGAAACCGTCGGACCGCAGATGGATCGCCCGGGCTTCGGTGCAGAGATGCAGGGCCGAGCGTTCGGCGAGCATGCCGGCAATCGCAACGCCGATGCGCCGCATGTAGCGGTCGACCAGCACGAGCGGCGGGAAGCTGTCGCGATACCGCGCCATCTCGTGCGCCGCCGGCTCGTCTCGCAACGATTTCAGCTCGGCGGGCAGGCTCGCCGCCTCCAGGCATTCGAGATAGGAGCCGCCGAGCGAATCCGAATGGATGCCGAACCGCCCCAGCGTGCCGCCGAGATGACTCTGGCGCTCGACCACGGCAACGCCACGGTCGAGCCACTCAGGCAGCAATCCGTGCTGCGCCGCCCAAATGATCGGCCCGAGGCCACCCGGGCCGCCGCCGATGATGACCGATGACAACATGCGACGTCGCCTCCGTTACGCGAACACGTCGTAAAACACCCGGGCGACGCGCTCGACCACCCGTTCGTCGACCGAGTGCGAGGTCGGCAAATTGACGCCGGTGGCGGAAAGCTCGATGCTGTTGGGGCAGGCTCGGGCGTACTTGCCGTAGGGCGGCAGGGCCGAGAGCGGATGGAAGAAGGGGCGCGTCTCGATCTTGGCCTCGTGCGCGGCGCGTATCAGCGGAAGGCGCTTCTCCGCTGGCACCTGAACGCAGGTCATCCACACGACGGGCCGGTATTCGTCGGGAAGCGGGGGCGGGAACCGCACGCCGGGAATGCCCTTCAGCGCCTCGCGGTAGAGCGCGGCGATGCGGGCGTTGCGCTGCAGCACTTCGTTGACGCGCCAGATCTGCGACTGGCCGATCGCCGCCTGCAGGTTGGTGATGCGGTAGTTGAAGCCCACCCGCTCATGCCAGTAGGAGCGGTCTGGTGACATGCCGTGGTCGCGCAGCACGCGCAGCGAGGTCGCAAGCTCGGCCGAGTTGGTCAGGCACATGCCGCCTTCGCCCGTGGTCACGATCTTGTTGGCGTAGAAGGAGAAGCAGGACACGTCGCCGAATTGTCCGACCGCCTTGCCGCGATAGCGCGCGCCGTGCGCTTCTGCGCAGTCCTCGACCACGGCAATGCCGCGGCTCCTGGCGAAGTCGGTGATCGGTCCGATCTCCGCCGGCCGGCCGTAGAGATGGACCGGGATGATCGCCTTGGTCGCAGCCGTGCAGGCACGCTTGACGGTCTCGCGGCTCATGCACCAGGTCCGGCGGTCGACGTCGACGATCACCGGGGTGGCGCCGCAGTAGAGCACCGCGTTGATGGTCGCGGCGAAGGTGAGGTCGGGCACGATTACCTCGTCGCCCGGGCCAATGCCGAGCGCGACCAGCGCAAGATGCAGCGCCACGGTGCCGTTCGAGACCGCCACGCCGTGCCGGACGCCGACGAATCGGCTGAAGTCCTCTTCGAACTTGTTGACGTAGGGCCCTTTGCTCGAAATCCATCCGGAGATGAACGCATCGAGCATCGATCGGAAGTCGTCGCTGGTCATATGGGGCATCGCGACCTGGACGGGCCGCGTCGAGCGATCGATCAGGACTCCCGTCAGATGGCCGCTCGAATCGACCACCGGTCGCAGGCTTTCCTGCTCATCAACGTCGTTACGCAGAGAATTGGCGCTGATCATGTTGCCGGCCGGATGCCAGCCCAGCGTGGGGTCGACGATCGCGGTGCCGTCGGCCAGCGCGCGCCGTATGTCGTCGAGCGAGATACGGCCGATGAGGCGATGGTCGTCGCCGACGACCAAGCAGGAGCCCAATCCGTTGTCGAGACACTTCTCGATGACCGACAGGACGCTTTCTGACTTGTTGCACACGAACGCAGATTCAAATGACGACTCCTCCGGCGCTGCCAGAGACATTTAGCCTCCCTTCGCGAGACACCCCTCTCGCGGGCCCGGCTGACGGGCAGTTCTTGCTTCTTATATCTTTGGGATACGACCTGTGGGCTTGCCAGTGTCCAGATTGTGGCTGCAAGCCAGTGTGTTGCGGCGGCAGCAGTGGCGAAATCGAGGGTCGAAAGATCGCTGCGGATGCGAACGAGGGTTGCGCCGACACAGCTTGATCACTGGCGTCGTGGGAGGTGGCCACACATCGTTTGAGCGAGGAGACGTCATGCAGTGCCTGTGGCTCACACTTGCCGATCCGGACCCCGCCACCAACGGCCAGCTCATCTATTCCAAGGGATTGATCGAGGCGACACGCGATGCCGGCGCGACGCTGCGGGTGATCGGGCTGGCGCGGCGTGAGAACCCGCGGTCGGTATCTAGGCTGCTCAGTATCGATTGGCGGCTGGCCGAGGAGCAGGTCCAGTCGTCGTGGCGGCGGCTGCTGTCGCCCATGCCGATCGTTGCCCATCGCGGCAATGCCCCGAACATGAGGCGGCTGCTCGACGAGGCGCTGTCGGAGCGGCCGTGGGATACGATCGTCTTCGACAGCATCTGCAGCGGCTGGGCTTTCCGTGCCGTGGCGCGTCATCGTCGGCAGAGCTTGCGGCCGCCGCGCCTCGTCTACATCGCACACAACCACGAGATCACGGTCGCGCGCCGCATCGCCAGGACGTCCCGCGGACTGCGCCGCGTCGTGAAGGCGATCGATTGTCTCAAGGTGAAACGCCTGGAGCGCGGGCTGGTCGCAGCGGCCGACCTGGTGACGTCGAACACGCCGGACGATTGCCGCCGGTTCGCCGCTGACGCCAAGGGGCGGGCCATCGTCTTCCTGCCGCCCGGATATGGTGGGCCACGGTGCGAGACCCGCGCTATCGATGACGACGTACCGCGGCGGGCCATCCTGGTCAGCAGCCTGGACTGGGCCCCCAAGCGTGCCGCAGTGGAAGCGTTTCTCGCCACCGCCGCGGCGATGCTGGCGCGGGAGGGCGTCGGTCTGCAGGTCGTTGGCGAGGCGGAGCCCGCCTATCTCGAGGGCCTGCGGCGGCGCTTTCCCACCGTCGACTTCGTCGGCCGGGTCGACGATGTCCGGCCCTACATGCGCCAGGCTCGGCTCGCGCTGGTGCCGGACCTTTTGGGCGGTTTCAAGCTCAAGGGGCTGGACTATGTGTTCAACCGCCTGCCGATCCTATCCATGCGCATCGCCCTGCCGGGCATGCCGCTGGCGGAAGGGGCGAGCATCGGCCTGTTCGACAGTCATGCCGCCCTGGCCGAGGGCGTGGTCGAGCTCATCGACGACTTCCCGCGGCTGAATGCCTGGCAGGCGGCCGCCTACGACGCCTGCGCCGATCGCTTTGACTGGCAGCGCATCGGCCAACATCTCGTGCAGCACATCCGCAAGGCCGATCAGCAGTCTCCTACAGCTCGGAGAGACGCTTCGACATTTGCCGCAGCGTCTCGATCGGCTCATCTCGCGGCAGGAAGATGAAATTGTAGATATAGCGGCCGAAACGTTGCCGCTGCTGCAAGGGCGCCGTGAGGTCGGGCAGGTTCGCCGGGTCCTGCAGGACGCGGGCCGAGAACAGGTTCATCGGCTCGATGTGGCCGGCCTGGACGAAATAGCCGCGATAGTCGAGGTCCCTGAAATAGGCCTTGGCTCGCTGCAGGCCGCCCGGCGAGAGGCGCTCGTCGATCTCGACCAGGAGACGCGGCCGGCACCGCCGGATGGTCTGCAAGGCGCCGTCGAGCACGGCCTGCTCGTGGCCCTCGACGTCGATCTTGATGAAGCCTGCGTCGCCCTTGTAGGCGCTGTCGAGCGTCGCCATCGGCACCTCGATGGCGCGATGGTCGGGATAGGTGGCGGATGCGGTCGGTGAAACCGTCGAGCAGCCCGTCACCGTGACACCGTCGACCACCGGCATGCGCAGTTCGACGGCGCCCGCACGGTCGGACAGGGCGATGGATCGGACCTCCACGCCGTGCCGGAACTTGGCCCGGAGCGCGTCGGCCAGGCTCGGCATCGGCTCGAAGGCGATCACGCGGCGGGCATGGCGGCGCAGGTAGTGGACGTAGCTGCCGTCGTTGGCACCGACATCGATGGCATCCTTGTCGCGCGAGCACAGGAATTCCAGCAGGTGCAGCTCGACTTCGCCGTAGCGGCCGTAAAAGCGCGCCTCGCGCCAGTTGAGCAGCGCCTGCGGGCAGAGCGACCGCAACGCCTGCCGTGCCTCCCTGTAGACTCCACCGCCGGTACGCACACCCCTTGTCGACCCTTCAGCCCTGACGGTCACGCTCATGATGCTCCCTCACGTCGCGGTCGGAACCAGAACGTAGGAGGGCGATGCGGCGTGAGGCGTGATCAGACGGTGATATTGGGAGCGCGGGCCTCCCGGCCCGCCCTCCCAAAGAGCTAAGCCGCCTTCAGGATATCCGCCATCTTCTCGCCGACCATGATCGACGGCGCGTTGGTGTTGCCCGAGGGCATGGTCGGGAAGATCGAAGCGTCGGCCACGCGCAGCCCCTCCAGTCCATGCACCCTGAGCCTGTCGTCGACCACGGTGGTCGGACCGGCCGGCCCCATGCGGCAGGTGCCGATCGGGTGATAGGCGGTCTGCGAGTTGTTCCGGATCCAGGTCAGGATCTGCTCGTCCGTCTGCACCGAGGACCCGGGCGAGAACTCCTCGCCGCGATAGGCGTCCATCGGGGCCGCGTTGACGATCTTCCGCATCATGCGGAAACCGCCGACCATCGCCGCCTGGTCGATCGGGTCGGCAAGGAAGTTGAAGCGGATCGCCGGCTGCGCCTTGGGATCGGGCGAGCGAATGTGAATCGAGCCGAGGCTTTCGGGGCGGAGCTGGTAGCAGGCGATCGTCATCGAGGGAAAGTCCTGCAGCTTGCGCGTCTTGGGGTCCTTGATGGCGTAGGGCACCAGGTGCATCTGCACGTCGGGCGTGGCGAGTTCGGGCCGCGTCTTGAGGAAGGCGAGCAGGGGCGCAGACGGCAGGCTCATGAAGCCGCCACCGGTCGCGAGATACTTCATCATCTGCGTCATGGCGCCGATGCCGCGCGCCATGTGGTTGTAGGAGACGCGTGGGTCCTTTACCTTCCAGATGATGCGGGCGTTGATATGGTCGCGGAAATTCTCGCCCACCCCCCTCAGCTCGTGCTTCACCTCGATGCCATGCTTCTTCAGCAGCTCGGGCTGGCCGATGCCCGACAGCTCGAGGATCTGTGGGCTGGCGACGCCGCCCGCCGACAGGATGGTCTCACGCGCCTTGGCCTGGACCACCTTGCCGTCCTTCTCGTACTCCACGCCGACGCAGCGCTTGCCTTCGAGCAGCAGGCGGAGCGTGAAGGCATCGGTGACGACATGGAGGTTGGCGGAGCGCTTCATCGCCGGCTCGATGTAGCAATGGGCGACGCTCATGCGCCGGCCCTTGTAGATCGAGGTCTGGGTCTTGACGACGCCTTCCTGGTCCTCGCTGTTGTAGTCGGGATTGAGCTTGAAGCCTGCGGCCTTCGAGGCGGCGAACAGCGCGTCGTAGAGTGGGTTCTGGTCGGGCACGGTCGAGACTTTCAGCGGGCCCGACGTTCCGCGGCCGTGGCTGCCGTCGCCGTCGACGAAGGTCTCGATGCGGGTGAAGAGCGGCGCCACGTCGTGCCAGCTCCAGCCGCGGCAGCCCATCTGCGCCCAGGTGTCGAAGTCGAGCGGTTGGCCGCGCACCCAGACCAGGCCGTTGATCGAGCTCGAGCCGCCCAGAAGCTTGCCGCGCGGTACCGGGATCTTGCGGTTGGCGGTGCCGGGCTCGGGTTCGGACTGGTAGCACCAGTTGGCGGTCGGATGCTCGATCAGGAGGCCGAACGAAAGGGGCATACGGGAGTAGGGATGGCTGCGCGCCCCGGCCTCCAGCAGCAGGACCTTGCTCGCCGGGTTTTCGCTCAGACGTGCCGCCAGTGCGCCGCCCGCCGAGCCGGCACCCACGATGATGTAGTCATAGTCGGCCATGGCCCGAATTCCCCCTCACGCGGCAGTGATTGCCTATGCAAGCTTAACCCTGAGCCATGCACGAAGCTGGGGCAATATCGGCTCGACATGCGATATCCCACATGGTCCGATGACCATGCCCCCGGATGCTGGGGAGTCGGGCGGCACCTGTGGAGTGGGGAAGTAAAGCCACATGCTGGCCCTGGTTCGTGTCGCCCTGAAGCGGCCTTACACGTTCGTTGTCCTTGCGCTCCTGATTCTCATCGTCGGCCCGCTTTCCGCGGTGCGGACTCCGACCGACATCTTCCCCGAAATCCGCATCCCGGTGATTGCCGTCGTCTGGCAGTACACGGGCCTGCCGCCCGACCAGATGTCGGGCCGCGTCATGCTGCAGTTCCAGCGCGCGCTCACCACCACGGTCAACGACATCGAGCATATCGAGGGCACGTCCTACACCGGCGTCGGCATCGTGAAGGTCTTCTTCCAGCCGGGGACCGACATCCGCACGGCCAACGCACAGGTTACCGCGATTGCGCAGACCGTGTTGAAGCAGATGCCGCCCAACATCACGCCGCCGCTGATCCTGAACTACAACGCCTCGACGGTGCCGATCATCCAGTTGGCGTTGGCCGGCAAGGGCATGTCCGAGCAGGCGGTGTTCGACATCGCCATCAATACGGTCCGTACGCCGCTGGTCACCGTGCCCGGAGCGGCGATCCCGTACCCGTTCGGTGGCAAGTCCCGCCAGATCCAGATCGATCTCGATCCCGCGGCCATGCAGGCGCGCGGCCTGTCGGCCAACGACGTCGCCAACGCGCTCGCCGCCCAGAACCTCCTGACCCCGGTCGGCACGCAGAAGATCGGCGGCTATGAATACGCCATCCAGCTCAACAACGCGCCGACCGACTTCCAGGCTCTGGCCGACCTGCCGGTCTTCACGGCCAACGGCGCCATGGTCTACCTGCGTGACGTGGCCCAGGTGCGCGACGGCAATCCGCCGCAGACCAACATCGTGCATGTCGACGGCGGCCGTTCGGTGCTGCTGCAGGTGCTGAAGAACGGCTCGGTGTCGACGCTTTCCATCATCGACGGCATCAAGCAGCGGGTCGAGGAGCTGAAGAAGTCGCTGCCCGACAACGTGTCGATCCAGATTCTGGGCGATCAATCGCTGTTCGTGCAGGGTGCGATCAGCGGCGTGGCGTTGGAGGCCGCGATCGCCGCTGTGCTGACCAGCCTGATGATCCTGCTGTTCCTGGGCAGCTGGCGTTCGACCGTGATCATCGCCACGTCGATCCCACTCGCCATCCTGGGCTCGATCGCGCTCTTGTCGCTGTTCGGCGAGACGCTGAACATCATGACCCTGGGCGGTCTTGCGCTGGCCGTCGGCATCCTGGTCGACGACGCCACCGTCACCATCGAGAACATCAACTGGCATCTCGAGCAGGGCAAGGACGTCGAGACGGCGATCATGGACGGCGCGCGCCAGATCGTGATGCCGGCCTTCGTCTCGCTGCTCTGCATCTGCATCGTCTTCGTGCCGATGTTCTTCCTCGAAGGTGTCGCCCGCTTCCTGTTCGTGCCGATGGCGCTGGCGGTGATGTTCGCGATGATCTGTTCGTTCGTCCTGTCGCGCACCCTGGTGCCGACCCTGGCGAACTACCTCCTGAAGCCGCATGCCGGGCACGGCCATGACAAGCCGCCGTCAAGCAATCCGCTGGTTGTTTTCCAGCGCGCCTTCGAGGTGCGCTTCGAGCGCTTCCGCAGCCTCTATCGAGACCTGCTGGCACTCGCGCTGGAGCGGCGCGGCCTCTTCATCACCGGCTTCATGGCCTTCGTGCTGGCCTCGTTCCTACTCGTGCCCTTCCTCGGCCAGAACTTCTTCCCCGCCGTCGATTCCGGACAGATCCTGATGCATGCCCGCGCACCGGTCGGCACGCGCGTCGAGGAGAGCGCCAGCCAGTTCGCCCAGATCCAGAAGGCGATCCGCCAGATCATCCCGCCGCAGGAGATCGCCGCGATGGTCGACAATGTCGGCATGCCGGTGAGCGGCATCAACATGACCTACAACAACACCGGCACGATCGGGCCGCAGGACGGCGACATCCAGATCAAGCTCACCGAGCATCACGGGCCGACCGCCGATTACGTGCGCGAGCTGCGCCGTCAGCTTCCCGAGCGCTTTCCCGGCTTCACCTTCTCCTTCCTGCCGGCCGACATCATCAGCCAGATCCTGAACTTCGGCGCGCCCTCGCCGATCGACGTGCAGGTGAGAGGCTCCGACCTCACGGTCAACTTCGAGCATGCCAACAAGCTCCTGGCCCGCATCCGCCAGGTGCCGGGCATCGTCGATGCCCGCGTCCAGCAGTCGCGCAGCGCGCCGGTGTTCGCCGTCGATATCGACCGCACGCGGGCGCAGTACGTCGGGCTGACCACGCGCGACGTCACCAATTCGCTGGTCGTCAATCTCGCCGGCTCCAGCCAAGTCGCGCCGACCTACTGGCTGAACCCGGCCAACGGCGTGTCCTATTCGATCGTCATGCAGACGCCGCAGTACCGGCTCGATTCGCTTGCGGCGCTTTCCAATCTGCCGATCGCCGCCCCGGCGGCGAGCCAGCTCCAGGTGCTGGGCGGCATCGCCGACGTGCGCCGCGACACCGCCAACGCCGTGGTCTCACAGTACGACCTGCAGGGCATGGTGCAGATTTATGCTGGCGTGCAGGGCCGCGATCTCGGCGCGGTTGCCGCCGACGTGCGCCGGATCATCGCCGAGTTCAGCAGCCAGCAGTCTCCGCGCATCCGCGCGGTCAAGATCCAGGGCCAGGTCAGGACCATGGAGAGCGCCTTCTCCGGCCTGCTGTTCGGTCTGCTCGGCGCCATCGTCCTGATCTACCTGCTGATCGTCGTGAACTTCCAGTCGTGGAGCGATCCGTTCGTCATCATCACCGCCTTGCCCGCAGCACTTGCCGGCATCGTCTGGATGCTGTTCGCCACCTACACGACGCTGTCCGTGCCGGCGCTGACAGGCGCGATCATGTGCATGGGCGTGGCGACGGCCAACTCGGTGCTGGTGGTGAGCTTCGCGCGAGAGCGCCTGGCCGAGCTGGGGGACGCGACCCAGGCGGCCCTCGAGGCCGGCTATGTGCGCTTCCGCCCGGTGCTGATGACGGCGCTCGCCATGATCATCGGCATGACGCCCATGGCGCTCGGCCTCGGCGAAGGCGGCGAGCAGAATGCGCCACTCGGCCGCGCCGTGATCGGTGGCCTGATCTTTGCGACGGTCGCCACGCTCATCTTCGTTCCCGTCGTCTTCAGCGTGATCCATAGGCACCACGGCAAGACCGCGCCGGCTGCCCCCGGAGTCCCCCATGCCGCATGATTCTTCTCCCGACACTTCTCCCAGGCCGCGTCGCGGCGGCCTCGCCGTCGCCGGCCTCATTGCTCTGGCGGCCGGTGGCTTCGTCGTGGCGAGCGGCCTGTGGAACCGCAACGCCAGCGAAGCCAAGTTGAAGGAATGGACCGACGCCCAGGCCATTCCGGCGGTCAGCGTTGTGGGGCCGGAGAAAAGCGCCAACCAAACCACGCTCGACCTGCCGGGGCGGCTCGAGGCCTATACCCGGGCGCCGATCTATGCCCGCGTCGGCGGCTTCCTGAAAGCCTGGTACGTCGATATCGGCGCTTCGGTGAAGGCAGGACAGCTCCTGGCCGAGATCGAGGCGCCGGATCTCGACCAGCAGCTGCTGCAGGCCAAGGCCGCGCTTGCCAGCGCACAGGCCGCCGAAGCGCTCGCGACGGTGACGGCGCAGCGCTGGCAGCAGCTGGGCGGCGCCAACACCGTCTCCCGCCAGACGGTCGACGAGAAGACGGCCGACCTCACCGTGAAGCAGGCCTTGACCAAGGCTGCCCAGGCCGCCGTCGACCGGCTCGAGGTGCTGTATTCCTTCAAGAGCCTGACGGCGCCGTTCGACGGCATCGTCACGGCGCGCAATACCGATATCGGCGCGCTGATCAACGCCGATTCCAGCGCCGGCCTGGCGCTGTTCGTGATCTCCGATATCGCGAGGCTGCGCGTCACGGTCAGCGTTCCGCAAAACTACGTGCCGGCGGTCCGGATCAACACCAAGGTGCAGATCACCGTCCCGGAGTATCCCGGCAAAGTCTACAGCGGCGTGGTCGATGCGTCCTCGCGCGCAGTCGATGCGCAGAGCGGGACCACGCGCATGCAGATCGTGGTCGACAACAGCTCGGGCGAGCTGATGCCTGGGGCCTTCGCCAACACCCGCATCGAATTGCCGGCCAACCTGCAGGCGCTCAGCATCCCGGCGGGTGCGTTGATCTTCGACCAGAAGGGGCTGCGCGTCGCGACGGTCGATGCCGACAGCAAGGTGCTCTTGAAGCGGATCACCATCGCCCGTGACCTCGGCCAGGTCGTCGAGATCGCCGGTGGCCTCGTGGCAGGCGATCGTGTCATCGAGAGCCCGCCCGACGGCCTCGCTGACGGCGACCCGGTGCGCGTGGTCACACCGGCCAACCCGGCAGCGGCGTCCCGCTAGATTTTCAGGAACGTTCCACAAGGAACCCCGCCTACAGGCAGTAGACGGGGTTCGTTGAGGGCATCGTCCCCTCCGTACGATCGGGAGGTTGGCTCTCAGCCGCGGACGATCCGGTCGCGGAATTCCGGTGCCGCGTCACCGATCTCGGTCGGGTGGAGTCATGTGCCCCTCGCTTCCCCCCGCTGCGGTATCGCTGGAGCGTAAGACCCTGTTCGGTGGACAATCAAGACAGGGAGCCTGACCTAGCTCCCGGATGGCGGGGAGGCGACGATGATCGACACGGAAAAAGGCAGGCTCGAGCTGTCGCGGTTCACCATCGACATGGCGGTGCGCCTCGCGCTGATCGCGGGCGTCGTCTATGTCAGCCTGCTGCTGTTGCGGCCGGTAGCGCCGTTGCTGCTGTGGTCGGTGATCCTCGCGGTTGCCGTCTTCCCGCTCTACGCCCTGCTGCGCCGGCGCGTCAGCATGCGACCATGGCTCGCCGCGACCCTGCTGTCGGTCCTGCTGCTGGTGCTGTTGGTGACGCCCGTCATCCTGCTGTCGACATCGGCGATCGAGACGCTCGATGCCTATGGCCGCATGGTGCTGGAGGGCAACCGCGTCCTGCCGCCGCCGCCGGCCTCGGTCCGCAGCTGGCCGCTGGTCGGTGAACGGCTGCACGACTTCTGGCTGGCGGCCGCCAACGATTCGCGATCTTTCCTGACCAGCCATGTCACCCAGATCGCTTCGTTCGGCCGCTTCGTCGGCAGCATTGCCGCCGGTGTCGCCTTCGAAGTGCTGCAGTTCGCGGCGGCGATCGTCATCGCCGGTGTCCTGCTCGCCTATTCGGATCGCCTGAGCGTCACCGTGACTGGCCTCGCCGGGCGCATTGCCGATGCTCGCGGCCGCCACTTCGTCGAGATCGCGGGCTCCACCATCCGCAACGTCTCGCAGGGCGTGATCGGCGTGGCGCTGCTGCAGGCGGCCTTGCTGGGGCTCGGCATGCTGGTCGCCGAGGTGCCGTTTGCCGGTGCGCTCACCTTCGTCTGCCTTGTGCTGGCGATCGTCCAGGTCGGGCCCAACATCGTCATGATCCCGGTCGTCATTTGGGCATGGTTCACCATGCCGGTCATGACGGCGGCCATCTTCACCGTGTACACGGCGCCGCTGCTGCTGCTCGACAACGTGCTGCGGCCGATCCTGATGGCGCGTGGCCTGCAGACGCCGATGCCGGTCATCCTGGCGGGTGTGATCTGCGGCACCCTGGCGGGCGGCCTGATCGGGCTGTTCGTCGGCCCGGTCGTGCTGGCCGTGTTCTACGATCTGATGAAGACCTGGATGGCCACCGGGCCGATTGAGGACAAGCGATAGGTTTTTGTTGGGCGTCTTCTCAGGCTCTTCCGGACCGCGCACATCTTGCGCGCTCATGGATCATGAGCGAGCTGGAAGCTCGCGGTCCGGAAGACCATGACGCGCCACTGGAGTGGCGTCCCCCAGCGTTACTTCCGCTTCGGCCGGATCGCTTCCCATTGCTCGTCGGTCCAATCGATCATCGCCTGCGTGTTGGCGCCGCCGCCGCCCGATTGCAGCATCTTGCCGCCGTCGATCACGACGGCGTCGCCGTTGATGAAGGCGGCGCCGTCGCTCACCAGGAAGGCCGCGAGGTTGGCGAGTTCCTCGTGCTCGCCGACGCGGCGCAGCGGGATGGTCTTGATCAGCGCCTCGTTGCCGCCGCGCTCCTTGGGCATCAGGCGGCTCCATGCGCCCTCGGTCGGGAAGGGACCAGGCACGATCGCGCAGGTGCGGATGCCCTTGGGTCCCCATTCGACGGCGAGGCTCTTGGTCATGGCGAGAACGCCCGCCTTCGCCATGGCGGACGGCACGGTGAACGGCGCACCGGTCAGCGACGACACCGTGAGGATCGACATCACCACGCGATCGCGCAGCCCCTGGTCGATCCAGCGTCGCCCGGCCGCGACGGTGCAGTAGGCCGAGCCGTGCAGCACGATGCCCAGCACCGCGTCGATTGCGCGCGCCGACATCTTGTGGGTCTGCGCCAGGATCTGGCCGGCCGCGTTGTTGACCAGGATGTCGAGCGGGCGCTTGGCCCAGATCGAGTCCATCATGGCCTCGACAGCGTCGGGCACGCGTACGTCGCAGCCCACCGTCTCGATCTCGCCGCCGGTTTCCTTGGCCAGCTCCTCAGCCGTCTGCTTCAGCACGTCCTCGCGCCGGCCGCAGATCACGACGTTGGCGCCGAGCTCGAGATAGCGATGCACCATCGAGCGGCCGAGGCCGGTGCCGCCGCCGGTCACCAGGATGCGCTTGCCCTTGAGCAGGTCGGGCTGGAACATCGTGCTCTCCACTACTGCCTCACGCTTCATC
>JAEZHS010000759.1 GCA_023436825.1 Pseudomonadota bacterium
CCGGTGCCGTCCGACACGACGACGAACTCGTCGCGTTGCGCCCGCCGACCGGTCTCGACCATCGTCCTGAGGCCGCTCATCTGGGCCCCGTCGGGGCCGCCGGCGCTCGGGGCGAAGTTGACGGCGAGCATGGTGTCGCCGCGTATCGGGTCGTAGCGCGTGTCGACCGTGGCCTGCTGGGCCACCGGGTTCTGCGCGCAGGCGCCGAGGCAAGCCGCGGCGAGAAGCGTGACGGCGGATCGCATGGCTGCTCCCATGGCTGTTCCTAGTCCAGTTTGAAGCCGGCGGTCGGCCCGACCGGCCCGGTCTCGCGGCCGACGGCGAGGCGGCGCGGCGGCGTCGGATGGTTGTAGCGCTGCATCAGCAGGCGATCGACGTCGGTCGGCGGCACGCGGGCGGTGAGCGGCGTCTGCAGCTTGTTGCTGGTCGGCTCGACGAAGTACGGCGTGATGATGATCACGAGCTCGGTCTCCGAGCGCTGGTAGGCGTCCGACTTGAACAGCGTGCCGAGCACCGGGACGTCGCCCAGCCAGGGAAACTTGTTGATGTCCTGGCTCGAGGTCGACTGCAGCAGCCCGGCGATGGCGAAGCTCTGGCCGCTGCCGAGCTCGATGGTCGTCGCCGCCTTGCGGGTGCGGATGCCGGGAATGCTCACCGTCCCGGTGCCGAGCGGCACGGTGATCGTGCCGACGGCGGAGAGTTCGCTGACCTCGGGCGCGACCCGGAGGTTTATGCGTTCGCCGATGATGGTCGGCGTGAAGGCGAGGCTGACGCCGACCGCCTTGTACTGAATGGTGACGGTGCCGGCGTTGGCGCCGCTCTGCGGCACGATCAACGGCACCTCGCCGCCGGCCAGGAAGCTCGCCGTCTCGCCGGACATCGCGATCAGGTTGGGCTCGGCCAGGATGGTCGCCTGGTTCTGCGTCGCCAGGAAGTCGACGACCGTGTTCAGGCTGCCGTCGCGGGTCGCGAACTGCAGGGCGCCGGTCGAGACGGCGCCGCCGATCTGCGAGGTGGTGCGGACGGCGAAGCCCGCCAGGAAGTTGCCGGTGCCGAACAGGGCGATGTTGTTGATGTTCTGCCAGTTGATGCCGACGCGCTTCAGGGCGTCGCGCTTGACCTCGGCGACCTTGACGCGCAGCTGCACCTGGGTCGGCGCATCGACGCGGATGTTGCTGATCACCTTGTTGGGATTGCCGTTGACCTGCTGCACCGCCAGCCGGCGTGCGTCCTCGGCGACGACTCCCGAGCGCACCGTGCCGGTCAGCACGATCGTCTCGCCCTGGTTGTCGAACATGACGCCGTTGTTGGGATGGATCTGGTCGAGCGCGCCCTTGATGCGGCTGAGCGGCGAGGTCACCCGCACGATTGTGTTGAGCAGCACGCGATCCTGCGCGTCGACGGCATAGAGCACGGTGTCGCCCGCCTTCTTGGCGAACACGTAGACCATGTTGGGCGAGCGCACCTGCACGTCGGCGATGTCGGGCGCCGCCACGAACACCGTGGAGGCCGGGCCGGGCAGCTTCAGGGCCGTGCCCTTGTTCACCTCGAGCGTCAGCGTCGGCGACTCGGTCGGAACGATCTGGCTCTGGGCGAACGGCCGGCCGGGCGCACCGGTCACCGCCGGCGGAGCAACCGTGCCGGCTGCCGGCGGCTGGATCGGCACCGGTGCGGGCGTCGGCTGAGGCGAAGGCGTCGGCGCCTGGGCGAATTGGGGCGGCGGCGCTGACGGCGGCTGCGGCGGCGTGACGACATCCCCCTGGCCGAGATCGACGGTGGGAGTCAGCGCCGCCTTGGCGATCGGCGTGCGCGGCGGCGGGACGGGAGCGGCGGTCGTCGACAGCGTATCGGCCGGCGCGATGGTAGCAGGCTTCGCGTCGACCGGCGCCGGCAGCACAGGCATCGCCGCGGGAACTGCCGCGGCCGGCGCTGTCATCGAGCGAACGACGGCCTCGGCGCGTTCCGCCTCGCGGCGATTGAGATCGTCCGAGACATTGTCGGTCGCGGTCTTGCGCGACGCCTTCTTGGCCGGCGGCGGCGACTTGGGCTTGGTCGTCTGGACCCGGTCGGGGTCACGCACCTGTACCTGCGCCAACAGCAGCGACGGCTGGAAGGCGAACAGAAGCGACGCCGCCAGCGCCACCGACGAACCGGTACGGCGCCAGACTGACGGCAGTGTCTCAGCGAATGAGAGAGTCATTACTGCACACTCGGATTGGTGCGGGTGAACGTGGTGCCCTTGTTGGGCTTCTCGGCTTCTGCCGGCGGCGGCCCATCGGGCAAGGTGCTGCCGTCCAGCTCGAGCTTGGTCCGACCGGAGCCGCGCAGGACGAAAATCGTGGGCTTGGCGGCCTCCGGCGGCTTGGGCGGCGCCGGTTCCTTGATCAGCCGGCTGACCTGCGTGTCATGGGTATAGCTCTGGCCGAGCTCGGCCGTGGCGTCCTCGCCGCTGCCCTCGCCGTCACGTTCGTCCTCGTCCTGCAGGCTGCGCAGAACCAGCGACAGATCGCCCATCTTCACCGCCAGGGTCACGATTTCGGTCTGCTTGGCGGTGAGCTCGAGCGTGGCGGTCTTGGCGACATCGGGCTTGTCGCCTGGAGCGAAGTCGAGCTTCTGGTCCATGGCGATGACACGGGCGTTGCGCAGGATCGTCTCGGTGGCGGAGTGCTGGCCTTCGGGGCTGTTCAGCTTGTGGGTCAACAGCACGTCGACGCGATCGCCGGCGTAGATGAAGCCCGACACCGCGGTGGTCGCCGATGCGGGCACGCTGACCGCGCGCAAACCGGGCCGCAGGACGGCGGCCAGGAAGCCGCGCGAGCCCGGCATTACGATGTCGGTCTCGATGAGCGGCTGGCCGACATGGAACGACGTGCGGGCGACGGCGCCGACGAAGTCCGAGATCTGTCGTTTGCCCTCGGTGATGTAGGTCTGCGGCAACGCTCCCTGCGGCCATGCCTGCCAGCGCAGATCCTCGGGCTTGATGAGCTGGCCGGTGCGCAAGGCGTTGCGCACCACCAGGACCTGCACCGAGGGGGCGGCCACCGGCTTCGGCGCCACGATCTGGGCGGCCATCGCCGCTCGCTCGGCCTGCAGCCAGGCGCGCGCGAGGAAGGCCGTGGTGCCCGCGACGATCACGGCGAGCAGCAGGAAGACGATGCGCTTGCTGTTCATGACGCTCCCCCTCTTTGCGTCACGCCAAGGCGAGGGCTGCGGCGACCCACAGGCCGCCCGCGGCGATCGCCGGGCCGTATGGAAGGCTGCGGCGCAGTCGCGCACGCACCGTGCAGCCGTCCGCCGAGGCGACCGGACCGATCGGCGCGCCGGCGAGAATTGCCAGGCCGAGGACTCCGCCGACCACGGCAGTGACCGTGATGAAGTCGAGGATCAGGGCCGGGCCGGCAAAGAGCGCGACAGCAGCCGCGAGCTTGACGTCGCCGCCGCCCATGGCGCCCGCTGCGAAGGCAAGCGTGCCCACGCCGAACATCCCCGCGGCGCAGGCCAGCGCCAGTGCCAGGTTGAGCAGGGCGAAGGCGCTGGAGACGAGGCCGGCCGTAGCCCAGATGACGAAGAGCGCGATGATCCCGAGCGAGATCCCGTCGGCGATGTGCATCGTGCGCCAGTCCTGCCAGGCCGCCAGCAGCAACAGCAGCGCGAAGGCGATCAGGCAGCCGGTCTGGACAAAGGCAAACAGCGACATCCGATACCCATCGTGCCGCCGCCCTTAGACTCGTCTGGAATCGGCCGCACAGACGGCCGCGGAAATAAGCTTGAACAACAAAATTCCAAACGAATGAACAAACAAAGGACAGCAGATAAAATCGTTACGAATGATATTTTCAGTGTTACATCAAGTCAAGGCGGTAATGCGTTATTTCTAAAGGAAAAAATCCAAAACGGATACTTCTAATAGCGGCCCAAAACAAAAGGCGGCCCATTGGCTGGGCCGCCCGGCAGTTCTATCGCCCCGGCAATCATCTAGTTGATTGCCGGTCCGACGGCTCCCAACACGCTGGAGACCTTGGTGCCGACCGAACGCATTGATGCAATCGCGGCCACGGCAATCAACGAAGCGATAAGCGTGTACTCGACAACCGTGGCGCCCTGGTTGTTCTTCATTAGACGTCGAAAGAAGGACAGCATTGGTCTCTCTGCTGATTCTACAAAGGGGGCCCGGCCCTCTGGTGGAGCCGTTACGGGAAGAAACGTACTTAACACTGAATCCAACGTCAATAAAAAGATTAAAGACGATCTATAAACTATTGATAAAATTATCTTTTGCGTCAAATACGCGTGCGACGGCCGTCCACAAGCAAAGGCCTGCGAAGATGCCCGCAAGCCAGGGAAATGCCGACGGAAACAGGCAGAACGAGACGAAGGCGATGACGGTCTCGGTCCCCTCGACGATGCCGGCGGCGTGAAAGAACGATTTGCGTCCGCGCGACCCGTCGTCGGGTTCGCCGCGCTGGACGGCGAGGACGGCCCGGCCGAGAAACGACGATGCGGTGCAGACGAAGGACGCCAGCAACAGCACTGCCCACAGCGCGTTATCGGGGCGGGCCAGCGCAAAGCCGACAGGCACGGCAGCGTAAAACGCCATGTCGCACATGATGTCGAGATAGCCGCCGAAGGGCGTGGCACCCTTGTGACGGGCAATCGCGCCGTCGAGGCCGTCGATCAGCCGGTTCAGCAGGATGACGAGAAGCGCCGCGTCATAGCGTTCCCAGGCAAGCAGCGGAACAGTGGTGAGCCCGACGGCGAGGCCCGCGAGGCTGAAGGCATTGGCCGACATGTCGCGTCGGGCGAGCCACGCGCCGGCCTGGTTGAGCGATGGATCGATCCATCGCCGCAGGAGCGGATCAAGCATCTATGCCTGGGCGGTCACTCGTGCGGTGGCGAACCCGAATCGACCGTGCGCAGGTTCACGACTTCCGCACCCGTGCCCGTACGATCCTGTCGGGCCTGCCGTTGATAAGTCATCCAGCTGTAGGGAATGAGCGACACATAGGCCAGGCCGAACAGTGACAGGCCGATCCATGGCGAGCTTGCGATCACTCCCATCGCCAGGGCCGCGCCGAGCAACGCCGGCAATACGAGATGGCGCGGCACCCTGCCCTTCTTGAACGAGAAGGTCGGCAACCGGCTCACCATCAGGCCTCCGACCAGCACCAGCACCGTGCCGACGACCAGCGCATGCCGGGGCCATGCCGCCTCGATCTCGAAGCTCACCATCAGCGGGATCAGCGCCAGCAGCGCGCCCGCCGGCGCCGGCACGCCGGTGAAGTACGAACCGGTCCAGGCGGGCGGCGGCGTGTCGGCGACCAGCGCCGTGTTGAAGCGCGCAAGGCGCAGCGCCGAGCACATCGGGAACATCAGGGTGACGATCCAGCCCAGCGAACCGGCATCTGACAGCGAGGACATATAAAGCACCAGCGCCGGCGCGACGCCGAAGCAGAGGAAGTCCGACAGCGAATCGAGCTCGGCACCGAACCGGCTGGTCACGCCCAGCCGCCGGGCGACGCGACCGTCGAGCGCGTCGAGCACTGCGGCGACGAAGATCGCGATCACTGCGAGCTTCATCTGTCCCTGCAGGCCGAAGCGGATCGCCGTCAGGCCCGAACACAACGCCGCAAGTGTCAAGACGTTGGGGATCAACCGGTTGATCGAGAAGCCCCGCAACCGGCCGCGGTGGGCGCGAAAGTCGCTGTCCATGGCAAATCCTTCTGCAGCACTCGTGTTCCTCATACTCCTCTCCCCCGTTAGGGGGAGAGGCTGGGTGAGGGGGTTACAGAGAGCTTCGCAGCCCCTCACCTAACCTCTCCCCCAGCGAGGGAGAGGAATATGAAGGAGTGGGTTAGAGCAGCCTCATTATACTAAAACTCGACCACCCGCCGAGGTTCCGTCTTCACCGGATCGAGTTCGGCGATCACCGTCTCGCCGCCGATCATGCGCTGGCCGGTCGCCACCAGCAGTCGCGCTCCGGCCGGCAGGTAGAGGTCGGTGCGACTGCCGAATCGGATATGGCCGAAGCGTTCGCCGGCCTGCACCGTCTGGCCGGGCTTGATGTAGCAGACGATGCGCCGCGCGACCCAGCCGGCGATCTGCACGCAGCCGATGGTGCGGCCGTCGGCGCGCTTGAGCGCGATCGCCATGCGCTCGTTGTCCTCGCTCGCCTTGTCGGCCGCAGCGTTGAGATACTTGCCCGGCCGGTAGGAAACGACGTCGACGGTTCCAGCGCACGGCGTGCGATTGATGTGGACGTCGAACACGCTGAGGAAGATCGACACTCGCGTCAGCGGTTGGTCACCCAGGCCGAGCTCGGCCGGCGGCACGGCGTCGACCACCATCTGCACCAGCCCGTCGGCCGGCGCCACCAGCAGGTCGTCGTCCTGCGGCACGCCGCGCGACGGATCGCGGAAGAAGTAGATCGACCACAGCGTCAGCACGAACAACGGCCAGAACAGCCAGGCCGCGCCGGTCAGCGCCGCGAGAAAGGTGACCGCCGCGAAGATCGCGATGAAGCGCCAGCCGTCGTCGAGGATCGGCACGAAGAAGTTCGCCAGCATGAAAGGTTCTCTTTTGCCGAGGTCTCAGTTGACCTTGGGCAGGCTGAAGACTTGGCCAGGATAGATCAGGTCGGGATTGCGGATCTGTTCCTTGTTGGCCCCGTAGATCACAGTGTGATGAAAGCCCTGGCCATAGTGGGCACGCGCGATGTTCCAGAGATTGTCGCCGCGCACCACGACCAGGCGACGCGTGTCCTTGGCGCCTGGCGGGACCACGACGCGCTCGAACGGCAGCTCCAGTCGTGCCATCGGCTTGCCGTCGCTCGCCAGTCGGTCGAGCCGAAGCGTGTGCTTGCCGGGCCCGATCGGATCGGGCGGTTGCAGCTTCCACCGGCCGTCCGAGCCGGCGGCGCCCTCGGCCACCATGTTGTCGTTGATATAGACGCGTACCACGACGCCTGGCGTCGCCTGGCCGGTGACTGTGACGTGGCCGGCCTCGTCGTAGTCGAGCGTCGCCATCGCGAGATCGCCCGATCGCGGCACACCGGCGGCCGACGGCGCCTGCACCAGCTTGGCGGGCCCGCCGCCGGGCGGTGCGATCATCACCAGCGTCTCTTCGCGCGGCGGATTTCCGGCGGCGCCGGGAGGCGTCGCCGAAGCGGCAGCTTGTTCGGGCACGACGGCCACGACGACCTGCTCAGACGTCACCGGCGCCCGCCCCTCGATGTGTTGCACCACGCGCAGCTCGTGCTGGCCGGCGCTGAGCGGTGGATCCTGGGCGATGACGACCCATTCGCCGCGGGCATCTGCTTCGCTGCGCGCGATCTCCTTTCCGCCATCCAGCAGCACGATCTTGGCCCCCGGATTGGCGCGGCCGGCGACCACGGCGCGGCCGTCCGGACCGATGCGGGCGATATCGAAGGTGGGCACGGCAACGGCCGGCGGCGCAGGCTGCGGCGATTGCGCTGCAGGCGGTGTTACAGCCGGCGGCAGCGCATTCGTCGCCGTGGACGGCGCCGGTTGCGGCACGGCGTCAGGCGACTTGGTCGTCCCGCCGAGGACGGCCTGCTCGCTCAACCGGACCTGCCACGCCACGCCGAGGCCAGCTGCGAGCACGACCGCCCCGCCAATGACGAGCCAAATAACTGTGCGTGACATCATCCTCCCGACGGTGCGACTCCCGCCCCCATTGGCGTCGCGACCTTCCTCTGCAAAATGATAGCATGTTGCATCGGTCCGGAAAGACGTCGGATCGTCTGTAAATAGAACCGTCCGTTCCCGGCCCGTGTAGAAAAGTGAAACCCAGCCCCTCCTCCCTCTGCGTCTTCTGTGGCTCCCGTTTCGGCACCGACCCTGCAGGTCGGGAGGTTGCGCAGGAGCTGGGCGGGCTTTTGGCCCGCAAAGGCATAGCCCTGGTTTATGGCGGCGGTGGGGTCGGCCTGATGGGGCTGGTGGCCAATGCCGCCCTCAAGGGGGGCGGACGGGTGGTCGGCGTCATCCCCCGCTTCCTGCTGCAGCGCGAAGCGGGCCACCCTGCGCTCAGCGAGACGGTGGTCGTGGAGACGATGCACGAGCGCAAGCTGCAGATGTTCGAGCGCTCGGACGGCTTTGTCGTCCTGCCGGGTGGAATCGGCACCCTGGAGGAGCTGTTCGAGGTGCTGTCCTGGCGTACGCTCGGCCTGCACACCAAGCCGATCATTATTATCGACCAGGGCGGCTATTGGGGTCCGCTCGCCGCCCTGCTGCGCTCGGTCGTGGAAGGCGGTTTCGCCGAACAGCGCCATCTCGACCATCTGGCCTTCGTGCGCGACCTCAACGAGATCCTGCCCGCGATTGCCGCCATGCCGCGCGAAGTCGGCCCCGAGCCGAGGCTGGACCGGGTGTAACCTTCCCGGCCGGCCGCCGGTGAGGGAGACCGTCTCGATCACGTCGGGATGGAGCGTGTCCTGCGCCTGATCGGCGCGCGCAGTTCTTGCGTTGCAGCAGCACGGCGACGACGCTGGGGCCCACGTCTCCCGAGGGGGCCGTAGGCCACCTTGCTCTTGCCGATCTGCGCGATCACGCGCTCGCACCAAGGTACCGACATATGCGAAGTCCCGCCACGCCGCGGCAGGGCGATGTCGGCCTCAAAAGGACCCGTCGCCATCGGCAAACCTTCCAAGCTGGACGCTTGGAAAGGGTAGGCCGAGTGCCCTGGTGACGTCGCCGTGCCGGAGATTGCCTTTGCCTCGCGGCGATGCAACAAGACAGGCCATAATCAGCAATTGATCAACTCAGCCGAAGCGAAAGCGGCGCACGGAGGTGCAAGTATGTCAGATCTCGAAATCGTCTGGACGAAGGTTGATGAAGCGCCCGGGCTCGCGACGTTTTCCCTGCTGCCGATCGTCGAGGCCTTCGTCGGAACGGCCGGCGTGAAGATGAAGCTGAAGGACATTTCGCTGACCGGCCGCATCATCGCCAATTTCCCCGAAAAGCTGACGCCCGCGCAAAAGATCAACGACGAGCTCGCCGAACTCGGCAAACTTGCGATGCGCCCAGAGGCCAACATCATCAAGCTGCCCAACATCTCCGCCTCGATCCCGCAGCTGAAGGCCGCGATCAAGGAGTTACAGAGCAAGGGTTACGACGTGCCGAACTATCCGGACAGCGACGCGACGCCGGCGGACAAGGAAATTCGCGCCCGCTACGGCAAGGTGCTCGGCAGCGCCGTCAATCCGGTGCTGCGCGAGGGCAACTCGGACCGCCGCGCCGCCGGCGCCGTGAAGCAGTATGCGCGCAAGCATCCGCACAAGATGGGCGCCTGGACCAAGGACTCGAAGACCCGCGTGGCGCACATGTCGGGCAACGACTTCTACGGTTCGGAGGTCGCAGCGACCGTTGCGGCACCGACCAATGCCCGTATCGAGCTGGTCGGCAGCGACGGCGCGGTCACGGTGCTGAAGGCGAAGGTGCCGCTCAAGGCCGGCGAGGTCATCGACTGCTCGGTGATGAACCGCAAGGCATTGCGCGCCTTTTTCGCCGAACAGATCGAAGCCGCCAAGAAGGACGGCATCCTGTTCTCACTGCACGTCAAGACGACCATGATGAAGATCTCCGATCCCATCCTGTTCGGTCATTGCGTTTCCGTGTTTTTCGCCGACGTGTTCGAGAAGCATGGCGCAACGTTGACGCGCCTCGGCGTCGATCCCGACAACGGCGTGGGCGACATGCTGGCCCGGATCGAGACGTTGCCGGAGGCTGAAAAGGCGACGATCAAGGCCGATATCCAGGCCACCTATGCGAAGCGCCCCGGCCTGGCCATGGTCAACTCCGACAAGGGTATCACCAATCTCCATGTGCCGAGCGACGTGATCATCGATGCGTCGATGCCGGCGATGATCCGCGAGTCGGGGAAGATGTGGGGCCCTGACGGCAAGCTGCACGACGTGATCGCCGCGATCCCCGATCGTTGCTACTCGACGCTGTACCAGGCCGTCATCGAGGACTGCAAGGCGCACGGCGCCTTCGATCCGAAGACGATGGGATCGGTGCCGAACGTCGGATTGATGGCGCAGCAGGCCGAGGAGTACGGCTCGCACGACAAGACGTTCGAGGTCGCCAGCGCTGGAACGGTGCGCGTGGTCGCCGATGACGGCACGGTCCTGCTGTCACAGAAGGTCGAGACCGGCGACGTCTTCCGCATGTGCCAGGTCAAGGACGAGCCGATCCGGGACTGGGTCAAGCTCGGGGTGCGCCGTGCACGCCTGACCAGCACGCCGGCAGTGTTCTGGCTCGACGCCAAACGCGCGCACGACGCGCAGCTGATCGCCAAGGTCGAGCAATACCTCAAGAGCGAGGACACGAAGGGCCTGGACATTCGCATCCTGGCGCCGGTCGAAGCCATGAAGTTCTCGCTCGATCGCATCCGCCAGGGACTCGACACCATCTCCGTCACCGGCAATGTGCTGCGCGACTACCTGACCGATCTGTTCCCGATCATGGAGTTGGGCACGTCGGCCAAGATGCTGTCGATCGTTCCGCTGCTAGCGGGCGGCGGTTTGTTCGAGACCGGAGCCGGCGGTTCGGCGCCCAAGCATGTCGAGCAGTTCCAGCACGAAGGCTATCTGCGCTGGGATTCGCTGGGCGAATTCCTGGCGCTTGGCGCGTCGCTGGAGCATCTGGCGCAGAGAACCGGGAATGAGGACGTGAAAGTCCTGGCCGAGACGCTCGATGAGGCCAACGGCAAGATCCTCGAGAACAACCGCTCGCCGGCACGCAAGGTCGGCGAAATCGATAATCGTGGCAGCCATTTCTACCTGGCACTGTATTGGGCGCAGGCGCTGGCCAGGCGGGACAACAGCACGGCCCTGTCGGCCCGCTTCAAACCGCTGGCGGAGACGCTGGCGGCCAACGAGGCAAAGATCGATGCCGAGCTGATCGCCGCGCAGGGCAAGCCGGTGGATACCGGCGGTTACTATCGGCCCGATCAGGCCAAGACATCGGCAGCGATGCGGCCGAGCGCGACCTTGAACGCGGCACTCGCTGCTCTTTGAGGCGGCATCAGGTGGAACCGCCCCGGGCAACCGGGGCGGCTCGCGGAAGCCCTGCGTGCATCAAGAGATTTGAGGCTCGAAAGGAACCGGAATGCCGAAGATCAAGGTGAAGAATCCGGTCGTCGAGATGGACGGCGACGAGATGACCCGCATCATCTGGCAGTTCATCAAGGACAAGCTGATCCTTCCCTACCTCGACATCGACTTGAAGTACTACGACCTGGGTATCGAGTATCGCGACAAGACCAGCGACCAGGTGACCGTCGACGCCGCGCACGCGACGCAGAAGTTCGGCGTCGCCGTGAAGTGCGCCACCATCACGCCCGACGAGGCGCGCGTGAAGGAGTTCAATCTCAAGGAGATGTGGCGCTCGCCCAACGGCACGATCCGCAACATCATCGGCGGCACGATCTTCCGCGAGCCGATCGTCTGCAAGAACGTGCCGCGGCTCGTGCCGGGCTGGACCAAGCCGATCGTGATCGGCCGTCACGCCTTCGGCGACCAGTATCGCGCCACCGACTTCGTGGTGCCGGGCAAGGGCAAGCTCACGATCAAGTTCGAGGGCGCCGACGGCGAGGTCATCGAGCACGACGTCTACGACTTCCCCGGCGGCGGCGTGGCGCTGGCCATGTACAACAATGACGACTCGATCATCGGTTTTGCCCGCAGCACCTTCAACTACGGCCTGAACCGCGGCTGGCCGGTCTACATGTCGACCAAGAACACCATCCTCAAGCGCTATGACGGCCGCTTCAAGGACCTGTTTCAGGAGGTCTTCGACAAGGAATTCGCCGACAAGTACAAGGCCAAGGGCATCACCTACGAGCACCGCCTGATCGACGACATGGTCGCCTCGGCGCTGAAGTGGGAAGGCGCCTTCATCTGGGCCTGCAAGAACTACGACGGCGACGTGCAGTCCGACACGGTGGCCCAGGGCTTCGGCTCGCTCGGCCTGATGACGTCGGTGCTGATGACGCCGGACGGCAAGACCATCGAGGCCGAAGCGGCGCACGGCACGGTGACGCGCCACTACCGCGAGCACCAGAAGGGCCGCCCGACCTCGACCAACCCGAGCGCCTCGATCTTCGCCTGGACGCAGGGCTTGCACTATCGCGGCACCTTCGACGGCACGCCGGACGTGGTGAAGTTCGCCGACGCGCTCGAGAAGGTCTGCGTCGAGACCGTCGAGAGCGGCAGGATGACCAAGGATCTCGCGATCCTGATCGACAGGAACCATCCTTTCCAGAACACCGAGGACTTCCTCGCCACGCTGGACGCCAACCTCAAGGCCAAGATGGCGAAGTGGTAATCCCCTTCCCGTCATGACGAAAAATATCATCGGCGGCGCCGACGGCTGTCGCACCGGCTGGGTCGTCTGCCGGCGCGACGC